>NZ_NDIM01000014.1:0-17117 GCF_002241375.1 Vibrio sp. V19_P1S1T109
GAAAGTAGCTGTTATTGGTGCCGCTGGTGGCATCGGTCAAGCCCTAGCACTTCTACTTAAAAACCATCTTCCTGCTGGTTCCGATCTGGCGCTGTATGACATCGCACCGGTGACTCCGGGCGTTGCTGCCGATCTAAGCCACATTCCTACTCCCGTATCGATCAAAGGCTATGCTGGCGAAGATCCAACACCTGCGCTTGAAGGTGCGGATGTAGTCCTTGTTTCTGCTGGTGTCGCTCGTAAGCCGGGTATGGATCGCGCGGATCTGTTTAATGTTAACGCTGGCATTGTGAAAGCGTTGGCTGAAAAGATTGCGGTTGTCTGTCCAAAAGCCTGTGTGGGCATTATCACCAACCCTGTCAATACAACAGTACCTATTGCAGCGGAAGTCTTGAAAAAATCAGGCGTTTACGACAAGCGTAAGCTATTTGGTGTGACAACGTTGGATGTGATCCGCTCAGAAACGTTTGTCGCGGCGCTAAAAGATAAAAACCCTAGCGAGATTATTGTGCCTGTGATTGGCGGCCACTCAGGCGTCACTATCCTTCCTTTGCTTTCACAAATTGAAGGGGTTGAGTTCACGGCTGAAGAAGTGGAAGCACTAACTAAGCGCATTCAAAACGCAGGCACCGAAGTGGTGGAAGCGAAGGCGGGTGGCGGCAGTGCAACACTGTCAATGGGTCAAGCGGCTTGCCGTTTTGGCTTATCATTAGTCAAAGCACTACAAGGTGAACCAGGTGTTGTGGAATGTGCCTACGTTGACGGTGGTAGTGAGCATGCTTCATTCTTTGCACAACCGATTAAACTCGGTAAAGAGGGTGTCGAAGAAGTGTTGAGCTATGGTGCATTGAGTGCCTATGAACAAGCCGCGTTAGATGGAATGCTGACAACACTGAAAGGTGATATTCAGCTAGGTGTTGATTTCGCCAAATAAAGAATAACCTTATCTTATACAAAAATGCCGCTTGCTCATCCAAGCGGCATTTTTTATGGTTTTTACCAATATTTTTGTATGATGATGCTTTGAACTGTGTAATATGCGGTTTTTTTTACTGAGCAGTGCATTATTTTCGTCGTGAACTTACAAACTTTTTGATCCCTAGCAATGAATTTGACTATTGACTCACTATCTCAGTGACCGCGATCACATAGGGATTGATGTCTGGTAAATATGTTCTCTAAAATAGCGCCTTCCTCTAATGTGTAAACACTCACTGGATAGTTCCCATGGATAATAAGCTTGGTTTGGGCTCACTGACAGCACTGGTCATTGGTTCAATGATTGGCGCTGGTGTTTTTAGCCTGCCACAAAACATGGCCTCAGTCGCCAGCCCTTTGGCGGTAATGATCGGTTGGGGGATCACCGGCGTTGGTATGATCTTTCTTGCGCTCTCTTTTCAACAACTTGCCATTCATAAACCTCATATTAATAGTGGCGTATTTGGTTTTGCTCGAGAAGGATTTGGTGACTTTGCGGGTTTTTGTTCCGCATGGGGTTACTGGTTTAGCGCCATGGTGGCTAATGTCTCTTATCTGGTAATTGTTTTTAGTACCTTAGGCATGTTGTTTGATACACCAGATAACGTGATGTTTGGGGCGGGTAATACGTGGCTTTCCATTGGGAGTGCATCGGTATTACTTTGGTTGGTGCATGCGTTGGTCAAAAAAGGAGTACAAACGGCCGCATTCATTAATCTGATTACCACCTTTGCTAAAATGATCCCTCTCGTGGTGTTCATCATTTGTGCCGCTTTTGCTTTTTCTTGGGACAAATTCACATTGGATTTTACAGGCTTACACTTCGGTGTTGGCCATGATCTGCTGGATCAAATAAAAAGCACCATGTTGATCACGGTATGGGTGTTCATCGGAATAGAGGGAGCGGTTGTTGTGTCAAGCCGCGCTCGCCACCGTGCTGATATCGGTAAAGCGACTATTCTCGGTTTGCTTACGGCGTTGACCATTTATGTATTGGTCACCTTATTGTCGATGGGCGTGATTAAACCGGTTGAATTGGCGCAATATCAGAACCCTTCAATGGCCAAAGTGCTGACGACTATTCTTGGTCCTTGGGGTGAGTACATTATCGGTGTTGGCTTAATTATTTCGGTGTGCGGTGCTTTTCTTAGCTGGACGGTCCTGGCCTCCGAAGCGCCATTTTTATGTGCTAGAGATAAGATGTTTCCTGCCATCTACGCCGAGCAAAACGAAGCGGGGAGCCCAGTAAAAGCCTTAACTCTAACCAATGTCTGCATTCAGGTCTCACTGATTCTGGTGATGTACGCAGGCAGCACCTACGATACGCTGCTGATCTTCGCTTCAGAAATGATCCTTGTTCCCTATTTTTTGATCGGCGCCTTTACGTTAAAGATCGCGATTGAACAGAAGAATAAAGGCAAACTTTTGGTAATAGGTTCTTGTGCCACCATTTATGGAATTTGGCTTTTGTATGCCTCTGGTTTGCACTATTTGATGCTCTCCGCGCTACTCTACTTACCTGGGCTCTATTTCTACATGAAAGCCAAACGAGAGCAGGGCATTCATCCTTTTCAAGGCAAAGAAAAGTTAGGAGCTTGTGCTTTAACGATCGTGGCTGTTTTTGCATTTGGCATGATTTGGCAAGGCGGGTTTTAAATAACGCTTAGAATCAAAAAGAGCCTCAATTGAGGCTCTTTTTGTAGCGGTGCATTTCTAGGCAAAGGTCGATTCTTCGTCCAAGCTAGCTGCTGTTCTACTTTGTCCTATTCACAGCCATATGAGCTAGAGCTATCAGTGCTTGTTTATATTCACTTTCTGGCAGGATAGACAGCTCATTGATCGCTTTATCGGCTTCTCCGAGCGCTTTGTTGGTTGTGTATTCAAGCGAGCCTGTCTGTTTCATTGCCGCTAGAATTGCATCCAGCTGTTCCATGCCATTGGCTTTTTCGATGGCCTCACGGATCATCTCTTTTTGTTCGGGTGTACCATGCTGCATTGCGTACAATAGAGGAAGTGTTGGTTTGCCTTCCGCTAAATCATCGCCCACATTTTTGCCCATTTCACTGCCATCAGAGGTGTAATCCATCACGTCATCAATGAGCTGGAAAGCTGTGCCAAGGTACTTACCATAGTTCTGTAGTGCTGTTTCAATTTCAGGAGAAGCGTTACTTAATATCGCACCAATCTGGGTCGCTGCTTCAAACAAACGCGCCGTTTTCGAGTAGATCACCTGTAGGTAATTTTCCTCGGTAGTGTTTGGATCATTACAGTTCATCAATTGTTGCACTTCGCCTTCAGCGATAACGTTCACCGCATCGCTCATCAGCTCAAGGATCCTTAACGATCCTAGTGTAGTCATCATTTGGAAGGAACGCGTGTAGATGAAATCCCCCACTAACACGCTCGCTGCATTGCCAAATGCCGCGTTCGCTGTTGCTTTGCCACGGCGCATATCCGATTCATCGACAACGTCGTCATGCAACAAGGTTGCCGTGTGGAGGAATTCAATAAATGCAGCGGCAGTCGTGTGCGCTTCACCTTGATAACCAAGGGCTCGAGCCGACAAAATAGCCAGCAAAGGACGCAGACGTTTCCCACCTCCGCTGACGATGTAGAATCCTAATTGATTGATTAAAGATACATCAGAGTTGAGCTGAGCTTGAATCGTTTCATTCACTTTTGCCATGTCATCGGCAGTAAGCGTTTGGATAGCTTTAAAATCCATGGTTAATCCGGCTGAAGTTAGAACCTATAAGGTGTTGTGTTCTTCTATAATTCTCGAATAATACACTAAAAAACGTTGATTAATACAAGGCTTAAAGGCATGATTGCGCCACTTTTCATTGGCGATTAGCTTTTCGCCAATTTTTTCAAAATATGGCTTGTCTTGGGGTACTCATTCGCGTAGAATCTGCGCCCTATTGATGATTAGTTTAGCGCACACCCAAATTGCTCAAATAAAAAGCATACGGCTGTGCGGAAAGAGCGGAGTAAAATATGTACGCTGTTTTCCAATCTGGTGGTAAACAACACCGTGTAAGCGAAGGTCAAACTCTTCGTTTAGAGAAATTAGACGTTGAAACTGGTGCAACTGTTGAATTTGATAAAGTTCTACTAGTTGCTAACGGTGAGCAAATCACTGTTGGTGCACCTCTTGTTGAAGGCGGTAAAATTACTGCTGAAGTAGTACAACACGGTCGTGGCGATAAAGTTAAAATCGTTAAGTTCCGTCGTCGTAAACACTCTCGTAAACAACAAGGCCACCGTCAGTGGTTCACTGAAGTGAAAATCACTGGCATCAACGCTTAAGTAATTTAGGAGAGTTTAACAATGGCACACAAAAAAGCTGGCGGTTCTACTCGTAACGGCCGCGATTCAGAAAGCAAACGTCTTGGTGTTAAGCGTTTCGGTGGTGAATCTGTTCTTGCAGGTAACATCATCGTTCGTCAACGTGGTACTAAGTTCCACGCAGGCACTAACGTTGGTATCGGTAAAGACCATACTCTTTTCGCTCTTACTGAAGGTAAAGTGAAATTTGAAGTTAAAGGTCCTAAAAACCGTAAATTTGTTAGCATCGACGCTGAATAAATTTATACCTAACTGAACTCAAAAGCCCTGCCGTTACGGTGGGGTTTTTTATTTATCAGCCGAACAGAAAAGAAGACACTCTAATCACTAGAGTTTCTCCTTATGTGTTCCAATTGTGGATAAAACGAAGGATGATCACGGTCGATCCTGAATGTGTATCTGCTAGAATTTATATCATTGTGTGACAATGATATCGCAACGCAAAGAGCGTGGAGTAACAAATGAAATTCGTTGATGAAGCGATAATTAAAGTCGAAGCGGGTGATGGCGGTAACGGTGTCGTGAGCTTTTGGCGTGAAAAATTCGTGACGAAAGGCGGCCCTGATGGCGGCGATGGCGGCGATGGTGGCGACGTTTATATCCAAGCCGATGAAAACTTAAATACCTTGGTTGATTACCGATTCCAACGCTTTTACGCTGCTGAGCGCGGCCAAAATGGTGGCGGTGCTAACTGTACAGGTAAGCGCGGTAAAGACATTACTTTGAAGGTGCCTGTCGGGACTCGAGCGGTTGACATTCACACCAATGAAGTTGTGGGTGAAGTTGCAGAGCATGGCAAAAAAGTGATGGTCGCTAAAGGTGGCTGGCATGGTTTAGGTAATGCTCGCTTTAAGTCATCCGTTAACCGTGCACCACGCCAAAAAACCATGGGTAAAAAAGGTGAGGTGCGCGAATTACGCCTTGAGCTTTTACTGTTAGCTGACGTGGGTATGCTTGGCTTGCCGAATGCGGGTAAATCAACCTTTATTCGTTCTGTTTCAGCAGCGAAGCCAAAAGTCGCTGATTACCCCTTCACTACGCTGATCCCAAGTTTGGGTGTCGTGAGTGTGGTTCCTGAGAAAAGTTTCGTGATCGCTGATATTCCGGGCTTGATTGAAGGCGCGGCCGATGGTGCTGGTTTAGGTATTCGCTTCTTAAAGCACTTAGAACGTTGCCGAGTGTTGCTGCATATGATCGACATCCTTCCTGTTGATCAAAGTGATCCTGCGCAAAATGCGCTGACCATCTTTGATGAGCTAGAGCAATACAGTGAAAAAGTGTCACAAAAACCTTGTTGGTTGGTGTTCAACAAAGTTGATCTGATGCTTGAAGAAGAAGCCGATGAAAAGATCCAAGAGATCTTAGATGCGCTGGCTTGGGAAGGGCGATACTTCAAAATTTCGGCAGTAAACCAACAAGGTACGGCGGATTTGTGCCGTGAGTTGGCTGACTATATGGAAACGTTACCTCGTGAGCAGGAAGAGCTCAGTGAAGCTCAGAAAGTCGATTTCATGTGGGATGATTACCATAAAGATGAGATGAACAGCCAAAATGTGATCACTGAAGATGGTGATGACTGGGATGATTGGGACGACGAAGAAGATGACGGTCACGTTATCTATGTTCGTGATTAATTTTCCTGAATTGATTGAGCCGCAATAATTATTGCGGCTTTTTTATAGCTAAATCATATTTAAAGCACCCAATTTCGGGCACACTATTGGGCTTTTAGGACGTTCGGAAAGGAATCATGACATCCAAACAGAGGCTTGTTTCTCGATTGATCGCCCAAGCTGGGCAAATGTTGTTGGCTCATGGCGCGGAAAGTACACTGGTGGGCGATATTATGCGTCGCATGGGAGCGGCGTGTGGCATGAGTGAAGTGGAAGTATCGCTCTCGGCGAGTTCACTTGTGCTAACCACGGTTTACGATGGCCATTGCATTACGACTGCGCGCCGTTGTCCTGATCGTGGGATCAATATGCGGGTAGTGACGCAAGTCCAGCGCATCTGCATCATGATGGAAAAAGGGATTTTAGATTATTCCCTTGCGCAGAAAAAACTCAATCAAATCAGCCCTGAACGCTACAACCGTTGGTTGGTTGTGGTAATGATTGGTCTCTCTTGTGCTGCATTTGCTCGTTTAGCTGGCGGAGATTGGACGGTGTTTACGATGACGTTCATTGCTTCTGCGGCGGGTATGATTGTGCGCCAAGAGATTGGGCATCGCCAATTTAATCCGCTTGTCAACTTTACGGTGACCTCATTTGTCACTTCGATCATTTCAGCGCAAGCTATCATCTACCAGCTAGGCAATAAACCAACCATTGTGATGGCTTCTTCTGTACTGATGTTAGTCCCCGGTTTTCCTTTAATTAATGCGGTCGCGGATATGCTTAAAGGTTATATCAATATGGGTATTGCCCGTTTTGTGATGGCAAGTTTGCTGACGCTGGCAACGAGTTTGGGCATCGTTGCGGCGATGAGCGTGACGGGTGTATGGGGGTGGTAGCGATGGATTGGATGAATTTATTACTCGGTTTAGCCAATGATATGTTTTTTGCTGCAATCCCAGCCGTTGGTTTTGCTTTGGTGTTTAATGTTCCTGTACCAGCCCTAAAATATTGTGCGTTAGGTGGTGCGATTGGTCATGGCTCACGTTACTTAATGATGCAATTTGGAATTCCCATTGAGTGGGCGACTTTTTTTGCTGCAACTATCGTTGGAATGATTGGCGTGCGTTGGTCGCGTAAATTTTTAGCTCACCCTAAAGTGTTTACGGTAGCGGCTTTGATCCCAATGGTTCCCGGGGTTTTTGCCTTTAAAGCGATGATTGCAATGGTTGAAATTAACCATCTTGGTTTTACGCCAGAGCTGCTGGCGATACTGATGGATAATTTTTTAAAAGCGATGTTTATTATCGCGGGCTTAGCGGTTGGCCTTGCGGTGCCGGGTTTGTTATTCTATCGGCGCAAACCCATAGTGTAAGGGCATGGGCTATCTTTCGTGATGACACTTTAGGATCTTATTTATGATCATCAGCATGATTGCCGCGATGGCAGACAATCGGATTATTGGTAAAGACAATCAAATGCCATGGCATTTACCGGCAGATTTTGCATGGTTTAAACGCTGTACGTTGGGCAAACCAGTGATCATGGGGCGAAAAACTTATGAGTCTATTGGTCGTCCGTTACCTGGTCGCCATAATATCGTGATCAGTCGTGATGCTTCATTGGCAATTGATGGGGTGAGTATTGTCTCTTCGATTGAAGAAGCTATTGAGGTTGCGGGTCATGTGGATGAAGTGATGATCATTGGTGGCGGCTCTATCTATCAAGCCTGTATGCCACAGGCCAATAAACTATACCTCACCTTTATTGACTTAAATATTGAGGGAGATACGCAATTTCCCGAGTGGGGGAGTGAGTGGCAAGAAGTTCATCGTGAAATGTATCAAGCGGATGACAAAAATGCTCACAACATGCAGTTTGTGGTTTTTGATAAGCACTAGAGGATTTCGGATCGATATTAAGCAACGATCCGGATCTTTTTATTCGTTAGCCTTTATGGGTTAACGCTGGTTGAGTGAAGTAGTGTTTATCTTCCCAGCGTAGCATGGTCAAACATCCTCCCCACACACAGCCAGTATCAAGCCCTATCACTTCGTCGCTGCGGTAACCTTCTAACGCAGCCCAGTGGCCAAATAGGACTGTTTTATCGAGTTTAAGGCGTTTGGGTAGGGCAAACCACGGTAACAATTCTTCATCTTTTATTTCTTGAGGGGGAAGTTTGCACGCCATATCAAGACGCCCATCAGCAAAGCAAAAACGCATCCGAGTATAGGCATTGATGGTATAGCGATAGCGGTCAATCCCTTCTAGCTTCGAGCTCCACATATCAGGTGTGTTGCTGTACATCTGCTCGATAAGCCAACGCCAACGATCACTTTGCAAAATACTTTCGACTTCTTTTGCTGCTTGACGTGCAGTTTCAAGATCCCACAGAGGAGAAATCCCCGCATGGCACATAACAAAGTCAGCATGTTCAGCGAGGAGCGGTTGATGGCGCAACCAAGTGAGCAGCTCTGTTGCATCGTTCGCTTGTAATATGGGTAAGGTTTTATCACGAGGTTTACATGGGTGGATGCCCAGCGAGACGGCCAGTAGGTGAAGATCGTGATTGCCTAGAACGATACGTGCCGCACTACCCAATTGTTTGATAAAACGTAGCGTTTCTAGAGATTTAGGGCCTCTTGCAACTAAGTCGCCAGCTACCCACAGTGTGTCTTGTTGTGGTTGGAATTGCACTTGAGCCAATAAACACTGTAGTTCATCAAAACAGCCTTGAATGTCGCCGACAATATAGTTCGCCACGGCTACCTCTTTTAATTTAAAACATTAGGAATAGCGAGACGAAAAGGCTCAATTTCAACAATAAATTCAGCGTCCGCTTCATCTAACATAATGTAATGACCTTGCATAACACCGACTGGCGTTTCTAACGCCGTACCACTGTTATAGCGGTACTCATCATTGGGCAAGATAATCGGTTGTTCCCCGACCACGCCATCACCTTCCACAGACATCTGTTTGCCATTCGCATCGGTAATTAGCCAACGGCGGCTCATCAGCTGTACCTGCTGGTTGCTGAGGTTACGGATGGTGATCACATAGGCAAAGATATAGCGGTGTAAATCGGGATTGGACTGCTCGGGGAGATACTGGGTATGGACTTGGATTTTGATACAAGGTTCAGAGATATCCATGTTAACTCCTTGTTTTTATAGATGAGCGATAGACATTGGCCGTTTATCGCTCAATCGTTATTAGGCGTGATGAGCGTCTAACCAGTTTGCCATAGCAACAAACTGTTCAAGTGTTAGGTTTTCCGGGCGCATGCCAGGGTTGACCCCAAGTTCTTCTAGCGTTTCCACTTCAATCAAACCTTTGTAGCAGTTACGTACGGTTTTACGACGTTGGTTAAAACCATCTCGGCAGACACGCTCTAACCATTTCATGTTTGTCGTGGGATGCGGCAGTACTTCATAAGGCACCAAACGCACCACGGCTGAATCAACTTTCGGTGGCGGTACAAAAGCCGTTGGCGGAACTTCCAACACAGGAACCACTTTGCAGAAATACTGCGTCATAACCGTTAAGCGCCCGTAAGCTTTACTGCCGGGACCGGCAGCTAAACGATTGACCACTTCTTTTTGCAGCATGAAGTGCATATCTTGAATATCTTTATGAAATTCAAATAAGTGGAACATTAATGGCGTTGAAATGTTGTATGGCAAGTTGCCGAAAATGCGCAGTTTATTATTCGGTTTCACCAACTGCGTGAAGTCAAAACGCATCGCATCACCTTCATGAATCGTCAATTTACTCGATAATTCTGGGTGGTTGCGCAGGCGCTCAGCTAAGTCACGGTCTAGCTCAATAACAGTGAATTTATCCACTTCGCGGCCGACTGGCTCAGTTATCGCTCCAAGACCGGGGCCGATCTCAACCAAATTTTGTCCCGGACGAGGGTTAATCGCAGAGACGATGCCATCAATAATGTATGGATCGTTTAGGAAGTTTTGACCAAAACGTTTACGCGCTTTGTGCCCTAAGTGGACATCATTTCTCATAGTTTTCTCGAAATTAATTAGGTTTCTTTTCTACCAAGTCAATCGCGTAGGCGAGTGCTGTTCTAAAGCTCCCTGTATCCGCAAGCCCTTTCCCTGCCAATTCGAGTGCGGTGCCATGATCGACCGATGTTCTTATAAAGGGTAGACCAAGAGTAATATTTACTGAACGACCAAAGCCTTTGTACTTTAATACGGGCAGGACTTGGTCGTGATACATGCCTAAAACAGCATCGGCATCTTGCAAGTATTTGTCATTGAAGATGGTGTCGGCTGGTAGTGGGCCAATCAAATTAATGCCATCTTGTTGACGAATTTTTTCTAGCGTTGGAGTGATGGTTTCTATCTCTTCACGGCCCAGACAGCCATCTTCTCCCGCGTGTGGGTTTAAACCACACACATAAATTTTGGGTTGAGCAATGGCAAATTTTTCCACCAAATCTTTATGCAAAATAGTGATGATTTTTTCTAACCGCTCGACCGTTACTGCCTTTGATACATAAGCCAGTGGAATATGTGTTGTCACTAGCGCGACTCTCAACCCTTCTGTTGCGAGCATCATAACCACCAGTGGAGTATTAGATTTTTCAGCAAAGAATTCAGTATGGCCGCTAAATGCAACGCCAGCTCGGTTGATCACCCCCTTGTGCACAGGGCCGGTGACAATAGCATCAAATTCATCATTCATACAGCCTAAAGCTGCTCTTTCTAATGTATTTAATACATAATGTCCATTGGCTTCATTCAGTTTCCCCGTCATCACCGGTGCGCCGAGGGGAATATGATCCACTACTAACCGTCCCGCCTGCTGTGGTTTTGGTGCAGAGGTGACTGAGTAGTCTTCCAATATAACGTCAATATTGAGCTCTTTAGCGCGCTCTGCAAGCAAGCTTTTGTCCGCGCATACCACCAGTTGATGTGCCCAATCTTCTTTTGATAAGGCCAGCACCAAATCTGGGCCAATACCCGCGGGCTCGCCAGCGGTAACCACGATGCGTTTAATTGTCATCTTGGTTGTCCTGTATAATTTCTACAAAGGCACTGGCACGCATTTCTTGTAGCCATGCGCTGGCTTCTTCATTGAATTTTCGATTAAAAAGAATGCGATAAGCTTTGTTTTTCAGTGCAGAGTCGGTGCGGTCGACTTCACGGCGATCAAGTACTTCGACAATATGCCAACCATGAACGGTTTTAAAGGGTTCGCTGATTTGCCCAACCGATAATGTTTCGATTTGATGTTGAAACTCCGGCACGTACAGATCCGGTGTTTGATAACCCAATTCGCCATTTTGCGCCGCAGAGCCGGGATCTTGGCTGTATTGCTGCGCCAATTCACCAAAGGTCGCTTCACCTGCCTTAATGCGACGAATGAAGTCATGTAGCTCTTTTTGTACGCCGTCATCGCTTAAAATGACCGTGGGTTTGATTAAAATATGGCGTGCATTAACTTCCGTGACCGCGACGGTTTCTAATCCTTTGACGTCATCAATTTTAAGAATGTGGAAACCGACGCCACTGCGAAATGGCCCAATAATAGAGCCTTTGTTTTGCATTTTGATTTGGTCGGCAAAAATTGTCGGCATTTCTTCTTTGCGCATCCAGCCCCAATCACCACCTTGCAGCGCTTTCGGACCTTTTGAATAGGTATAAGCCATGGTGCTGAAATCCGCTCCTTGGTTGAGTTTTTCGACTAAGGTTTTGGCTTGCTGTTCTACTGCAGCCTTATCTTGAGTGTCGTCAACACGCAGTTGGATGTGGCTGATTTTATATTGCACCGTTGCATTGGTTTCTTGCGCAAGAATATTGGCTAAGTTGTCCACTTCGTCCGGTAATATATTGATCCGGCGACGAACTAAAGCATTGCGCGCTTCACTTGCTGCAATTTCTTTACGTACTTGTTCGCGAAATTCGGCATAAGTCAGCCCTTCAGCAGTAACAGAAGCGTTAAGCTGTTCCAGGGTTTGATTATTGTTTTTCGCGATGTCGGCGATCGCGTCACTGAGTCGGTTATCGTCAATGCGAACGCCAATGCGTTGTGCTTCTTGTTGCTGAATGGTATCAATAATCAATTTTTCAACCACTTGCTCACGCAGCACTGTGTCTTCGGGTAGCGTTTGACCATTTTTCTTTGCATTAATGGTCAAGGTTTTTAATGCACCATCAATGTCACTCTGTAAAATAACGCCACTATTGACGATGACGGCGACGCGATCGAGCTCAACAGGAGCAGCGTATGCGGTGTTTAGGCTTAATGTTGCCATCAATCCAATCAGTGTGTGTTTCCACAATTTCATTTGTAGTCCTATCAAAATGAGCAAAGGCCTTTACGCTTAAGCAAAGGCCGGATAAATTAGTTGTTTAGGAAAAATGGACGACCATAACTTAATGAATTTCCAGCGCTGTCTACGCCCGTCGTTCCGGAACCTGCACCAATCGTGGTGCCAAAACCGACAATACCAAAGTTCAAACTAAAGTTATTTTCGTAGAGTGGCGTAGCATTAGGGTCAGTAACAAAATCACCATCCCATTTCCGCAGTTGATTACTATAAGTAAAACCAATATACCAACAATCTGAGGTGTAGCTTAGGTTAGCCAGCCACTCCAGGCTCTTTTCCGTGGTTAAATCGTAGAAGTACTGTCCGCTAGCATTCCACTTTTTGGAGATCTGATACCCAGCCAGTAAACCGGCTTGTGAAATGCCATCTTTGGTAATGGCATTAATATTGGTAATTGTATCGCCAACGGTATTATCAATATACTCTTTGGTGACGTAACGATAGTTAGTTTGAATGTATCCAGAACCCACTCGGTACTCGAGAGTACTATTGGCGAGCTGCATCGTACTGCTATCAATGTCGTATTGGACCCCGCCATGATAGAAGAGCAAATCATCATAGTTGAAGTCCATTTCGACGGCCCAAGCCGAATAGTTGGAAGTGTTGGCTGAATTATCTCCCTCATTAGGGGAGGAATTCTTGAGATCTTTTTTGAGGTAAAAAATCTGGCCAAAAGAGATATTTAAACGTTCTTTATACTGATCGTCGAAAAACCGTGAAGAGGCACCGTAGCTGATCTGATTTGCTGGGGCAATATAATCGACACCACTATATTTACGGCTGCGGAATAAACCATAATAATCGGTTTGCAGTAGCGTTGTATCGTACAGCCCGATATTGCGCTGATCTTCTCTCGGTACATACAGGTATTGAATCTGCGGCTCAAGTGTCTGCGTATAGTCATCAAACAGAACCGTATCTCTTTCCAGTACTAATCCCGCATGAGTTCTAAATTCCGGAATGATGCGTGAAACGCTCTCTTTTAGGTCTTTATAGTTATCCGAATTGAGGTCAACACCGCTGAGATCTTGTTGGTAATAAGTACCAAGCACTCGCGCTTCGGTTGTCCAAGTGCCCCAGGTGTTACTGATAGGAATAGTAAAGCCCGGTTCAATGTGCGCTCGGGTGGCTGCAGGTTTTCCTCTTGCATCGGTTTCAAAACGCGATAGATGGCTCACCATATCAAAGTTCAAATACGGTAATAATTCGGGCGCATAGTAATTAAACGCAATCTGTGGCATCAAGCGATAGGGTTGGTTGGTGCTAGTTTTGTCTTCTGTAAGCAGCTGAAAGTCGCGAACCAGTATCGATGAATCCCAATTGTGGGTCCGGTAGGTGGCTTTACCTTCTTGGATAAGCTGACCATCTTCTCGGTTACCGATACCTGAGTCTAAATCACTAAAGTAGCTAATGTCACTGACTTGAGAGTAGTCAATTTCAAACTTCCAAGCTTGGTTGAAAATACCACTGTGTTGGTATTGGAAGCCCCAGCGGCTGCCCTTTTCCGGATGTTTTTGGTCATCAGGTAAATATTCAGATTTAATGTTACCTGTACCAAAATCATTCAGATAACGGAATTCACTGTTTAATTGCGTACCGCGTTCTTGCATGTATTTAAAGGTCGTTTCTAGGTCATAGTTTGGCGCTAAGTTCCAATAAATAGGTACTTGGGCTTCAAAACCATCGCTAGAACCGTAAGAAACGGTAGGGTATAAAAATCCCGTTTTACGTGTGTCGCCAATCGGCACCGTAAGAAATGGCAGATAAAAAATCGGAATATTTTGAATCTCGAAGCGCGGATTATAAAAAGTGGCTTGCTCTTCATTTTGGTCAATATCAATGCTGGATGCTTTCAATCGCCATGCATTATTGCCTTCAGGGCAAGAGGTAATCGAACCATCTTCTATCTCATAAACGGCCTTACCCGTTTTGGAAATATACACAGCTTCACCACGGCCGGGTTCACACAAAAATTGATATTTTGTGTTCTCTAATGTCATTAAATCCGTATTAAGATTGTTGGTGGCTTTGTCAGAAATGGTCCTTACTTCACCGTCACTGAAGTTGACATTACCTTGCGCAACCACAATATTATCTTTCTGATGCAGGGTAACGGTATCCGCTAGAATGCGTTTTTTACCTTGAACAACGACCACATTGCCTGAGTAGTTTGCGCGTTCACCGTTCACGGCTTCTAGCGTATCAGCCTCGACATTAATCGGTTGCTGACTTGAGTTTTCTGCTTCAGGTTCGTTGATCAAACATTGATCTATAGCGGGCATTTCCTGCACACTATTGTCTAACATAGCTTCTGCTTGAGTCTGTGGCACAAAAAGAGCTGCGCTAATTGAAGCGGCTAACAAGGTGCGGGAAAAACATGACATCGAGTTGTACTATCCTGTTTGAACTTGATTGATTCGGAAGATGGATGGCCGAATGTAAAATAAAACGTTTCTTATCATAAAGGAAATTGAAGCTCCCGGCACTATCAGACCGCTTTACTCCTGAAAAATTCATAGATTGAGAGCACATAATGCATATTTTTGGCAAAATTCTTGGCGCTTTTTTTGGCTTCTTATTTGGAGGACCGTTTGGCGCATTTTTTGGTTTGTTTCTCGGGCATCAATTTGATAAAGCTCGTCGTTTGAATCAAGCGGGGTTTAAAACTGGCTCATTTGGTTCTGGGCCAAGCCAAACTGAGCGACAAGACGAATTTTTTAAAGCCGCTTTCGCGGTCATGGGCCATGTTGCTAAAGCGAAAGGGCAAGTCACCAAAGAAGAGATCCAGCTAGCTACCATCATGATGGAGCGTATGAACTTACATGGTGAGCAACGTAAAGCGGCTCAAGATGCGTTTCGTGAGGGGAAAGAGAGTGGTTTTCCTTTAGAGGAAGTGTTGGAGCGTGTGCGCCTTTCGACGGGTGGACGCTTTGACTTGTTGCAATTTTTCCTCGAATTGCAAATATCAGCCGCGTTTGCCGATGGGGATGTTCACCCTAGCGAGCGCAATGTACTGCACAAAATCGCTCGTAGTTTGGGTTTCTCATCCGATCAACTGGAAAGACGCTTGCGTATGCAAGAAGCGGCCTTTCGTTTTCAACAAGGCGGAAATTTTGGTGGCCAACAACAAGGCTACCAGCAATCTGGGCAGTGGCAACAAGCCGCGCAAGCTGAACGCCTCACTGATGCTTACGATGTGTTAGGCGTGAGTAAAGATGCGGATGCTAAAGAGATTAAACGTGCCTATCGCAAATTGATGAATGAGCATCACCCAGATAAATTGATGGCCAAAGGCTTACCACCAGAGATGATGAACGTTGCGAAAGAAAAATCGCAAGAGATCCAAAATGCGTACGATTTGATTAAGAAAGAGAAGGGTTTTAAGTAACCGGCTATCGTGAATTACCGCGAACGTTCCAATCGATTGAGCTGGTGCAAACTGGCTCTTTTTATTATGAGCATACGCAAGACACAAAAAAAGCCAAGTTTGAAAACTTGGCTTTAGAAAGTGGCTCCCCCTGCAAGACTTGAACTTGCGACATACGGATTAACAGTCCGCCGTTCTACCGACTGAACTAAGGGGGAACGAATGTTTGCTTATCTTATGCAGATAAATGGTGCCGACTACCGGAGTCGAACTGGTGACCTACTGATTACAAGTCAGTTGCTCTACCTACTGAGCTAAGTCGGCGCCGAATCAATAAGCAGTGCTCATTGATGAAAAGTGGCTCCCCCTGCAAGACTTGAACTTGCGACATACGGATTAACAGTCCGCCGTTCTACCGACTGAACTAAGGGGGAACAGGTTTTAAAGAATGGTGCCGACTACCGGAGTCGAACTGGTGACCTACTGATTACAAGTCAGTTGCTCTACCTACTGAGCTAAGTCGGCACATTTTTATCTTTAATTTTATTGTCTGTGCTAGGCACCAACAATTTAGAAACTGTGGTGCCCGGAGGCGGAATCGAACCACCGACACGAGGATTTTCAATCCTCTGCTCTACCGACTGAGCTATCCGGGCGACGGGGTGTATTAAAAGGTTTTTCGCATTTAACGTCAACAGTAAAATGCAAAAAAAATGTCGTTTGTTGTTTTTCTATACTTAGTGACTCGTTTTTGCCCATTTTCGTTAAAAATTAGTGTCAGATTAGATAGGGAAAGAGGCGTTGAAAAGAAAATAGGAGCTTTGAATGGAGCAAATAGCGAATAAAAGCGCGTTGAAAAACACACGTTTATCCGCTTGGTTACACTAAAGGAGCAAACTCACCAGACTGGTTTTAGTTTTTGACGGAAAATGGACTGACCCATAATTCAATCGTTGTAGAGGTAATCGTTGTAGAGGTAGAGGGGATTGGATAAATATGACGGACAATAAAAAAGCCAAGTCGTTAGACTTGGCTTTAAAAGTGGCTCCCCCTGCAAGACTTGAACTTGCGACATACGGATTAACAGTCCGCCGTTCTACCGACTGAACTAAGGGGGAATTATCTGTGTAAGTCTAAGACTTCGCACCAAATAATGGTGCCTCGAGGCGGAATCGAACCACCGACACGAGGATTTTCAATCCTCTGCTCTACCGACTGAGCTATCGAGGCAATAAATGGTGCCGACTACCGGAATCGAACTGGTGACCTACTGATTACAAGTCAGTTGCTCTACCTACTGAGCTAAGTCGGCGCACTTTATTTATTGCTTGCTGCTACTTTAACAAAAGCACCAACAATTTAATTTGTGGTGCCCGGAGGCGGAATCGAACCACCGACACGAGGATTTTCAATCCTCTGCTCTACCGACTGAGCTATCCGGGCAACGGAGCGCTAT
>NZ_NDIM01000067.1:0-16911 GCF_002241375.1 Vibrio sp. V19_P1S1T109
TTTCTAGTTCTTATTGGGTCAATATATGAAGATAATGTTAATAAAGATAGTGTTTTTTATACGAGGGGGATCGAATCATAAAAACAAGCAGCTAACCCAAAAAAACCTAGTTATTTCGGATGGTTAGATATTCTTTGATTCATAAAAAAACCGCATAACCTTTCGAGTTATGCGGTTGAGACTAGGAAATAGTAGTCGATTTATAGTTTGAAGAAGGCGAGCTGCGCTTTTTGCTTCTCGGCCAATTGTGACTGCTCCATGCTGGGAGTTTAGCAGAGGCAATAATTGTTAGATCCGTTAAAAAATGACCACTCGATGAGTGGCCATTAAACCATTAACAATATTTCAAAAATCACCCAATAAGGTTATTTTCTAAGCGCATTCAGTTTGGCTTGTGCTAAACCGAAGATGGTATCAACCGGGTAGCTGCCATCTTCTGTTGCTTCGCCTGCGGGTTTGCCAGTAAAGAGCTCAACCGCTTCAGTGACATGTTCAATAGCCCAGATATTGAACTCCCCTTTCTCGACCGCTTTAACAACGTCAGCGCGTAACATCAGATTGTGCATGTTTGAACGAGGAATGATGACACCTTGTTGGCTGGTGCGCCCTTTGATTGCACACACATCAAAGAAACCTTCAATTTTCTCATTCACACCGCCAATCGGCTGCGACTCACCAAATTGGTTCATCGAACCTGTGATCGCAATATCTTGGCGATTAGGCCGTTTAGAAAACGCAGACACAATCGCACAGAATTCGGCCATGCTGGCACTATCACCATCCACACCACCGTATGATTGCTCAAATGTGATGGTCGTGGTGAGTGGTACGCGCGCCGTACGGCCAAATACCGAAGAGAGATACGCGGATAAAATCATCACACCTTTAGAGTGGATACTGCCACCCAGATCGACACTGCGCTCGATATCGATAATGTCACCATCGCCATAGGAAGTGGTGGCGGTAATACGGTTTGGCGCACCAAACATATGATCGCTGGTGCTCAATACCGACAGCGCATTCACCTGCCCGACCGCCATGCCTTGCGTTTGGATTAGCGTTGTACCGTTAACATACGACTCCATCACACTGTCTTGCAGGCGGCTCACACGCATCTCTTGGTTGCTGAGCGCCTCTTCGACATGATTCTGGCGGATCATGTTTGAATTCGCCTGCTTCGCCACATAGTTAGATTCGCGTAACAAATTGGCAATATGCGCCGAATGAAGTGACAGTTTGCCTTGATCGCCCGTTGTACGTGAACTGTGTTCAATGATGCGTGCAATCGCTTTACGGTCGCAATGCAGCATATTGTTGTCGTGCACTATGCTCGAAATAAAACGCGCGTAATGTAGCTCGGTATCGGGCGTACGTTTCATTTCATCTTCAAAATCGGCCGTTACTCGAAACAATTCGCTAAATTCAGGATCGTAATGAGTCAGCAGCTGATAGGTGTGGTAATCACCAAATAGGATGATTTTCACATTTAGCGGGATAGGCTCTGGGTCAAGTGAAACCGTCCCTGTTAGCGTGACCTCTTTTTCCAAAGAGGTAAAACTCATTTGGCGTGAACGCAGCGCGCGCTTTAAACCGTCCCAAACATAGGGCTGCTCAAGCACTTTCACCGCATCCATCAACAGCACACCACCATTGGCTTTATGTAAACTACCCGCTCGAATTAACGAAAAATCGGTAAATACTGTGCCTTTAAAAGTCGCCGTTTCGATATAACCAAATAGAGAGTGGTAGTTCGGGTTCTCTTCTACCACGATCGGTAGCTTGTCTGAAGGCTGGCTGACCAGCACATTGACTTTGTAGCGACGCGGCAGACGCT
This sequence comes from Vibrio sp. V19_P1S1T109, assembly GCF_002241375.1. Taxonomy (NCBI): domain Bacteria; kingdom Pseudomonadati; phylum Pseudomonadota; class Gammaproteobacteria; order Vibrionales; family Vibrionaceae; genus Vibrio; species Vibrio sp. V19_P1S1T109. Next base: position 1,835 of record NZ_NDIM01000067.1, read on the forward strand.
TATCTAAAGAAGCTGTCGCGACTTCGCCTTGCTCACTGTCTTCATCTAAAAAAATGTCCGCATTATCGACGATGTCTTTTTGTAACTCCGTGAGATACGTTTTGATGTCTGGGTAGCCAGAATAATCTTGCTTAAGCTGCTTAATAAAGTGGGTAATGACGCCAAGCGTTACTTCATCATTGAGCTTTTTGATCTTCTCACTGTAGGAGTCTTCCCATTCTGTCAGTTGACGTACCATATTGCGTAGGCTGATTTCTAGCTCATCAATGGTATGGCTAAAGTGCTCTTGCTCTTTTTTAGACAAGGCGTCAAAGGACTCTTCGGTGTGCATCTCTTCACCGTTCATCGCAACAAATTGATAGTCGCCTTGAGTGGTGATGGTTAAGCTAATGCCTTTATCTTTGGCTTCTTTACTGATGCTATCCAATTCACTTTGCTGTTTTTGTGCCATCTGATTTTTCAGTTTATCGGCACGAGCAAAGTAAATCTCGTTATCAAAAGCTAACGGGATCGCATTGACCAACTTATTCATTAACTTTTCAATGTCTTGCTTGAGTTTAACCCCAATACCCGAAGGTAACTTCAGCACTTTTGGGGTTCGAATATCGCTGAAATTGGCCACATAACACCAATCAAACAACGCATCGACATCATGCTGATGGCGGTTTAAATAGCGCAAAATCATCGTACGTTTGCCCAACCCATTACGGCCAATAGCGTAGATGTTGTAACCCTTCTCTTTGATCGACATTGCAAATTCGACCGCTTTTTGCGCCCGTTCTTGCCCCACAATCTCATCAACTGGGTCTAACTCCTTAGTTGATTTACAAGGGAGTTTTTCTAACTGGGCAACGTGGTAGAGCTGCTCTGCATTCAATCGTTGAATCGCCATCACTCCGCTCCTTAGCTTTTGGATTCTTGTTGTAGTTTGACCTAAGTGTAGAAGCAATTCATTTATATTTTAGCGAGTTACACCTTATTCGCGTTTAACCGAACAAATAATAAACAATCACCACACTTAAAATCGCAAATAACAATTATTTGCATTTGATAATAAATTGCATTTAAATAAGTGAACGCCGTCATTCTGGAGAATTGAGTATGGACTTACAACAGTGCTGGACAAGCTATCTCAAGGCTGAACAACTATTAGCGCAGGGGCATTGGCCACAAGCACACTGTTTGTTTGAAGATGTACTGCATCATATGCCAAGCCATATTCAATCAGCGCTAAACTGCGAACATACAAAACCTTGCCAGTTGGTGTGCTTGATCTCTGGGCTATGTGATGCTGCTGTTTCTCAATCTGAAATTTTCAACCACTTGGGCCAGCATAAACAAGCCTTTGATGTCTTAAATCAATCTTATGCTCTGCTGCAGTTTACTGCGATTGAGCCCAATGCCTTGGTTAACCGCCTTGCCAACGTACTCACCAAACAAAGCGATGACTTGCTCAAACATATGGGTGCTTTTTGTTCAGCGCAGCGCAGTGCGACTTGGATGTTGGAGTTCGAACACGTACAAAAAGCGCACCACTATTTCAACCAACTCAAACGTTATAACCAAGTACAGGCTCAAGTTCCGTCGTCAAACTGTCATTGTTCAACTGAATAAGCACCATAGAGTTACCATTCCGGATAAGACTGACCACCTAGCATCATTCACAGCCGCTATAAGTAACGTGCTGTGGTCAGGGGATGAGACTTAGGCAGAACGTAACCTCTCACCCTGAAAATGTGTCGAGATGGCATGAGAATTTAATCGATTGCGTTATCAATAGTTGATGTATGTCAAATTGTCGTAGACAATACGCACCCGAGTCTAGGGGCGATCCCTGGACTACGTTCTGCACTTTTGGAGGAGCGCATTGGTTTTAACTATCGACATTATAGTTAGAGCCTATTTTCTATTTTTGCATGACGCTGCTACCGTTGGCGCATGCTAAATACCTCGTTTTTAAGGGAAAGATGATGGTAATACCTGAAAACAGCAGTATTGTGATTTTTGGTGCTTCAGGCGACTTAACCTATCGCAAGCTTATACCTGCTCTGTATCACTTGTTCGCCAGTGATCAACTGCCGAAATCCTTTGCTATTCTGGGTGTCAGCCGAACCCAATACAGCGATGAGTCATACCGTGAAAAATTAAAGCGCTCTCTTCAGGAAATGGAAAAGACCGTCCCAGATATTCTCGACGCCTTTTGCGAGCACTTGCATTATCAAGCGATCAACACTTCAGATGTTGCAGAATACGCGCAGCTCGCCACGCGTCTTGACTCTTTGGCTGAGCAATACCAATTCACGCAACGCAACACTCTGTTCTATCTCGCGACGCCGCCGAGCCTTTATGGCGTCATCCCGGCCAATCTCGCAGCGCATGGATTAAATAGCGAAGCGCAAGGTTGGAAGCGTTTAATCATCGAAAAACCGTTTGGTTATGATCTCGCATCGGCTCAAAGCCTTGATATCGAAATTCATCGCCATTTCCAAGAACACCAGATCTACCGTATCGACCATTATTTAGGCAAAGAGACGGTACAAAACCTGTTGGTTTTCCGTTTTGCTAACGGGATGTTCGAACCTTTGTGGAACCGCAATTTCATTGACTATGTCGAAATTACAGGCGCAGAATTTTTGGGCGTCGAAGAACGCGGTGGCTATTACGACGGTTCTGGTGCGGTGCGTGATATGTTCCAAAACCATTTACTGCAAGTGTTAGCTATGGTTAGCATGGAGCCACCAGCCGCCATTAATGCCGATTCAATTCGTAACGAAGTCAATAAAGTGCTGCAAAGCCTGCAACCGCTTTCTGATGATGACCTACGCCACAACCTCGTACTGGGGCAATATACGGAATCGGAAGTTCGTGGCCAGTTTTTACCCAGTTACCGTGATGAACATGGTGTGGCAGCAGATTCGCGCACTGAAACTTATGTCGGTTTGAAAATGTTTATCAATAACTGGCGCTGGAATGGCGTGCCATTTTATGTGCGTTCAGGTAAACGTTTACCAACGCGTGTCACCGAAGTGGTCATTCACTTTAAACGTACGCCACACCCTGTTTTTGGGCAAAATGCCCCTGAAAACAAGCTCATCATCCGCATTCAGCCCGATGAAGGCATTCAAATGAGCTTTGGTTTGAAGGAGCCAGGTGCGGGCTTTAAAGCCAAAGAAGTCTCCATGAACTTCCATTACACATCACTGGAAGAAACCAAGATGTTGACCGCTTATGAACGGCTCCTTTTGGATGCGCTCAACGGTGATGCAACTTTATTTGCGCGTACCGATGCCGTAGAAGCGTGTTGGAAGTTCGTGCAACCTATTTTGGATTTTAAACAAGACCCTCAATCGCTGTTTGGCTATGCCTGTGGCACGTGGGGACCAAAAGAGTCCGATTTGCTGCTACACAATGATGGCCGCGCGTGGCGCTTCCCGTGTAAAAACTTGACCGATACGGATTACTGCGAATTATGATCAATCATAAAATTTTTCAAACCCCAGAACAGGTGGTTGAAACGCTCGCCAATGAAATGCAACGCTATAGCGAGCAAGGTCAGCCAGTTCATATCTCCCTTTCCGGTGGCAGCACACCCAAAATGCTGTTCAAATTATTGGCCAGTGAACCTTATGCACAGGCGATTGCATGGCAAAACCTGCATTTTTGGTGGGGTGATGAACGCTGTGTTGCTCCTGACGATGCCGAAAGCAACTTTGGTGAAGCCAATACACTGCTGTTTAGCCAAGTGAACATTCCACCTCAAAATATTCACCGTATTCGCGGCGAAGATGATCCACAAACCGAAGCTAAGCGCTTTGCCGATGAAATGGCAAAAGTCATTCCATCCGTCAACGGTACTCCTGTTTTTGATTGGATTTTGCTCGGTGTTGGCGCAGATGGCCATACGGCATCCCTGTTCCCTAATGTGACCGACTACGAGGATGAGAATTTATCTTTAGTGGCAACGCATCCGGAATCAGGCCAACTTCGTGTCTCTAAAACAGCGAAAGTGTTGGAAGCTGCAAAACGCATTAGTTACCTCGTTCTTGGCGCAGGTAAAGCCGAGATCGTACACGAAATTCACACCACGAAAGCCGAGGATCTTCCTTATCCGGCTGCCAAAATTAAATCAACAACTGGCGAAACAGAGTGGTTTTTAGATTCAGATGCCGCAACAAAGATTGCGTGAAGGAGAGAAATAAATGAAAGGTGATATCGGTGTAATCGGCCTAGCAGTGATGGGCCAAAACCTTATCCTAAATATGAACGACCACGGTTTTAAAGTGGTAGCTCACAACCGTACCGCGGCAAAAGTCGATGAGTTCCTAGCAGGTCCAGCGAAAGACACCAATATTGTTGGTGCTTATTCACTGCAAGAGTTAGTCGACAAACTGGCGACACCTCGCAAAGTGATGCTGATGGTGCGTGCGGGCCAAGTCGTGGATGATTTCATCGACCAACTGGTTCCGCTACTCGATAAAGGCGACATCATTATCGATGGTGGTAACACGAACTTCCCAGACACCAACCGCCGTGTTGCAGCACTGCGTGAAAAAGGTATTCACTTTATCGGTACAGGCGTTTCTGGCGGCGAAGAAGGGGCACGTTTTGGCCCATCTATCATGCCAGGTGGCGCACCTGAAGCTTGGGAAGCCGTGAAGCCAATTTTCCAAGGTATCTCAGCAAAAACCGAAGCTGGTGAACCTTGCTGTGATTGGGTGGGTAACGACGGCGCGGGCCACTTCGTTAAAATGGTACACAACGGTATCGAATATGGCGACATGCAGCTAATTACCGAAGCTTATCAGTTTATGAAAGACGGCTTGGGTTTAAACCATGATGAAATGCAAAAAGTGTTTGCTGATTGGAATAAGACCGAGCTCGATAGCTACCTAGTGGAAATCACCGCTGATATCTTAGGCTACAAAGACGAAGATGGTGAAGCTCTGGTTGAGAAAATCCTCGATACTGCTGGCCAAAAAGGCACAGGGAAATGGACGGGCATTAACGCACTCGATATGGGTATTCCGCTGACGCTGATCACTGAGTCAGTCTTCTCTCGTTGCCTTTCAGCATTGAAAGATCAACGTGTTGCCGCCGAAGCGCTGTTTGGTAAGAGCAATATGCAGATCGAAGGTGATAAACAAGAGTGGGTTGATGCACTTCGTCAAGCGCTACTTGCGTCTAAGATCATCTCTTACGCACAAGGCTTTATGCTAATGCGCCAAGCGTCTAACGAGAATGGTTGGAATCTTAACTACGGTAACGTGGCATTGATGTGGCGTGGTGGTTGTATCATCCGCTCCGCATTCCTGAGCAACATTCGTGATGCGTTCGAAGCTAACCCAGAAATCGCCTTCTTAGGTTCAGATGCCTACTTCAAGGGCATTTTGGATAACTGCCTAGCGGCTTGGCGTAAAGTAGCGGCCAAATCAATGGAAGTCGGCATTCCAATGCCATGTATGACCTCCGCGCTCACTTTCTTAGATGGCTACACCACCGCTCGCTTACCGGCTAATTTACTGCAAGCACAACGTGATTACTTTGGTGCTCACACTTATGAGCGTACTGATCGTCCACGTGGTGAATTCTTCCACACAAACTGGACTGGTACAGGCGGAAATACGGCGTCTACCACTTACGACGTATAAAAAATTCGGCTTACGATGAAAAAAGGACTAGCTAAGCCCCTTCATCTACGCCTATAATTTGACCGTCATGGAGGATGTTAACTAGGTTAACATCCTCTATTTTTTTGTTTCCAAAACTACATGAGATCCAAAGATGACCATCAATAAGTTCTATGTACTTGTCCCACAGGCTGTGGAAGAAGACACTCATAGGGAAAATGAAGTTCAATCTGCTATGGAAGCTCAACGTCAGGCATTAGTGCAACAAGCGCAGAAACAAGGCGCAGTAGCATAATCCATAAGCAGAGTGTGGCAACACGCTCTGCTTATCACTCCTCTCTACCTCATCTATAGGCATATCGTTTGCCAATCATGACTCACGAAATACTCCTTTAAGTGATCAATCAAAGCTCTGACAGCGGGTGATAAATGACGCCGAGAAGGATATAAAGCGTAAATGTCCATTTTCTTCGGTTGCCAATGCGCTAACACCTGCTGTAAGTCCCCCCTTTCTAACGCACCCTTGGCTAGATAAGTCGGCTGTAAAGCAACGCCCATCCCGTGTATAGCCGCATGTAACAAAGTGGTGGCTTCATTCGCAGTTAGCTGGCATGGCACCTCCACCGATTGATGCTTATCATCTTGTTTTAAATGCCAAATATGTCGCTCAAAGTTTTTGTATCCAAGACAACGATGCTGTGAGAGATCGCTTGGTGTGAGTATTGGCTCACAGCGCATGAGATACTCAGGAGAGGCAACCAATACAGAATCACATTGGGCGATAGGGCGCCCGATTAAAGAAGGATCGGGATCGGCTGCAATACGGATCGCTAAATCAATTCGCTCTGCAATCAAATCTGCGGTTTTATCCTGTACATCAATATCAATTTCGATATTTGGATGCGTATTCAAAAAAGGTTTAACGGCCGGGATCAGTTGAGAAAAGCCAAACGACATGCTGGTCGCAATCCGGATTTTTCCAGATAACGACTGTTGATCCATCAACTGATGTTCTAATTGCTGCGCTTGCTCGACCCATAATTTTATCGCGTCTAGGCATTGAACTCCTGCTGATGTGAGCGATACTTTTCGTGTGGTTCGGTTTAATAACCGAGCTTGTAACCAAGTTTCCATGGTTTCAACATGCCGAGTCACCATAGGACGAGAAATATCCAGCCGTTCCGCTGTCGCCGTAAAACTTTGGGTAATCGCTATATCTAAAAAGACCTGAGCTGCTGTGAGTTTGTCCATGATTAGTTCTAATTAAGAAACAATGATGTCAATTATTAGCTATATATCCGAACAAGTCTAATTCGTATGATAGCTCCCGAACCGATAACATACTCTTTGGATAAATAATCATGAAAACACTGACTCTACTTACAGCAACCACACTCATCAGCAGCACCGCGTTTGCAGCACAACAACCTTTGACACTTGACGTCTACAATGCAGATGGCAATAGCTTCCATGTCAACTCCACTTTGGTTTATGGCGAAACAGAAGCGATGGTGGTTGACACTGGCTTTACTAAAGCCGACGCACTCCGTATTGCAGCAAAAGTACTCGACTCTGGCAAAAACCTAACCACGATTTTTATTAGCCAAGCTGACCCTGATTACTACTTTGGCGCTGAAGTACTGCATGACATGTTTCCACAAGCGAAAGTGCTGACGACGCCTGGCGTACGTGCAACGATTGCAGAAAAACTCGAAGGTAAACTGGCATTTTGGGCTCCAAAAATGGGTGCAAATGCCCCTGTAAAACCAATACTACCAACGGCTTATAATGGCAAAACCTTAACCATTGATGGGCAAACTATTGAAATTCGCGATGCGGATGGAGCATTAGCGCATCGTCCTTATTTATGGATACCAGCCAATAAAGCGATTTTAGGTAACGTCGCGGTATACGGAAATGTTCATTTATGGATGGCTGATGCACAAAGTGATGCGAGCCGCCAAGCTTGGGCGCAACAACTTGATCAAATGAAAGCACTCAAACCAAACGTAGTGATCCCGGGGCATATGACTTCTGGAACAGCGCTTGATGCTTCTTCAATTGAATTTGCACAACAATATCTTATGGATTTTGCTAAAGCCAAAGCAAACAGCAAAGACAGCGCTCAGTTAATTCAAACCATGCAAAACCTTTACCCTAATGCTGGCCTACCAATGGCTTTAGAAATTGGTGCCAAAGTTCATATGGGTGAGATGAAATGGTAAACGTCCACTATATTTTCGACCCAATGTGTGGCTGGTGTTACGGAGCAACCTCTCTGATTCAGCAGTTGAATGAAATGAGCGGAATCAAACTGCACCTTCATCCGGGTGGAATGATCGAGCGATCGCCTCTTTCAGATGGTTTTCGCCAACATGTACTGCAAGCTGATCAGCGCATTGCTCAGCAAACAGGAGCCGTATTTGGGGAAGGTTACATCACCAAAATCAAAAGTGGCGAAACCGTGATATTGGACTCATACGTTACTGCTCAAGCCATTATTGCAGCGCAATTACTCGGTGTATCGCCAAGTGTTATGCTCAAAAGCATTCAACAAGCGCACTACCAGCAAGGTTTGCCTGTGGCCGATACTGACACATTGGCACTGTTAGCCCAATCGCTTGACCTAGAGCCAAATCAATGGGAACAAGCGATGGAGCAAGCCAAAGCTCAGTTACCAGAGCAGTTAGAGCAGACGCAAAGCTTAATGGCGCAATATCAGCTTTCTGGTTTTCCCTCGATTGTGTATGAAGCAGAGGGGCAATGGCGAACCGTATCTGTTAGCCATTTCTATAATCGACCGCAGCAATGGGCTGATTTCTGGAAAAATATGACTCAGTAATTAGTGCCTCATCCCTCTCTTTAGAAAAGAGAGGGATTTTTCCATCTACTTGTTCATCATTTTGATGCTTTTACGCACCACTAAAGTCGGCTCTAATTGGACAATTTGCGGTTCGAGCGCTTCGTTTTCTAAACGGGCAAGTAAGGTGTCAACTGCCGCTTTACCTAAACGATATTTGGGTTGATGAATAGTGGTTAGAGCTGGCGACATAAAACGGGCGATGTGAATATCGTCATACCCCATCAGCGAAAGATCTTCAGGAATGCGGATCCCTTTTTCATTAGCTGCATTAATCACACCCATTGCCATCATGTCATTAGAGACAAAAATCGCACTCGGCAATGGCCCTTTAGCTAACATTTTATTGAACGCTTCGTAGCCACCTTCACATTCAAAATCGGATTCCACAATCCAATTGGGATAAATGTCCAAACCTGCTTCCAAGACAGCGCGCTTATAGCCTTCATAACGCATTTGAGCTTGATGTCGAATCAATGGCCCGGTAATGCAACCGATTTCTTTATGACCGCACTCAATCAAATAGTTCGCCGCAATATAACCACCACGTAAAGAGTTATCTTGTATTTTATCGCTAGGAAAGAGCATTGGGCCCCAATCCATCACCACGACAGGGATATCTGGGTAGCGTTCAAAAACGTCAATCCGCTCACCTTCTAAGGTGGAACACATCAAAAGTAAGCCATCAACGCGCTTTTGCAGCAGCGTGTTGATAGAGGCTTGCATCCTCTGGCTATCCCCTTCGGTATTACACAAAATAAGGTTATAACCTTTGTGATAGCAACTGCGCTCTACCCCTTTGACCACTTCGCCAAAAAAGGGGTTAGTCGAAGTGGTCACTAACATACCAATGGTGCGCGTTCGGTTCATTTTGAGACTGCGAGCCAATGCTGACGGGGCATAGTTCAGATCTTGCGCGGCTTTATTGACACGCTCAGCAATTTCATCGCTCACATAGCGAGATTTATTAATGACATGGCTGACGGTAGACGTGGATACGCCGGCTAATCTTGCAATATCTTTCATTGTCGCCATGTCTGTTTTTCCTATTCTATTGATGCTGAGCGAGAAACGCGTCCACTTCTACTCGGGTGGGTATTGAGGTTTGCGCGCCAAAACGGGTAACAGAAATGGCTGCCGCAGCATGCGCAAATTTAATGGCTGATTCTAAAGGCATATCTTCCAACAAACCCGTTACCAAAGCACCGTTAAACGTATCACCTGCCGCGGTGGTGTCTGTCACATCGACTTTAAAACCAGCAATCAGTTGACCACGCCCATTTTGGCTTAGCCAAACGCCTTTTGCACCTAAGGTGATCAAGACGATTTCAATCCCTTTTTTATGCAGTTCATTGGCCGCTAACTGCGCCGTGTGATCATCATCAACCGTGATCCCCGTTAAGCGCTGCGCTTCCGTTTCGTTTGGTGTGATCACATCGACACATTCTAGCAGAGTATCAGGCAGATCTCGGGCAGGCGCTGGGTTTAAAATCACATTGGTACGATTTTGTTTGGCGATTTGCGCAGCTTTAATAATGCCATCGATTGGCGTTTCCAGTTGCATCAATAAATATTTGGCCGCACCAATGGCGGCTAAATCCGGTTCAATGGCATCAGCCGTCAGCTTGTCATTCGCCTCTGCCGAAATACAGATGCTGTTTTCTCCGCTGTCCGAGACTTGGATCATCGCAATGCCCGTCGGACAATTGGGCTGCATTTTAACTCCCGCAATGTTGATACCATCGAGCTTAAAATTCTCACGAATATTGATACCGAATGCATCGTCACCCACGCAGGCAATAAAACCGATGTCCGCTTTTAATCGCGCGGCCGCTACAGCTTGGTTAGCCCCTTTACCACCGGGAATAACTTGATAATGACGACCATGCAGCGTCTCGCCCGGGCGAGGAAATGAAGGCACTTGCAAAACATGGTCAGCGTTAACACTACCTAATACCACTAACTGATTCATAATTTGTCCTTTGTTCATGAGTGAACATGTTTGAAATAGAGCTGGAGAGGTTTGGCTTTTGTGGCTTCACCTGAAAAAACAAACCTATCGAGCCTGATTACTGGTTATTGATGGCTGAGGGGTTATAGAAGAGGTAGCTCTCTACGAGCCAGTAAAGAGCTACCTACAGCAAAGATTATTTGCTGATGATTTTTAGAGGAACCGGAATGTACTCATCCACTTGTTCGCCTTTTAGCATTTTATCGGCCGTTTCAATGCCAAGTGCACCAATCATGTCTGGTTGTTGAGCAACAGTCGCAGCAAGTTGGCCGCGTTCTACCGCCGCGATACCATCGTCGGTACCATCAAAACCGATGATCATCACCTCTTTGCCTGATGCTTGAACGGCGCGAAGTGCACCCAATGCCATTTCATCATTTTGGGCAAATACGGCTTGAACATCTGGGTTTGCCGCTAGCAGGTTTTCCATTACATTCAAACCTTTAGTGCGGTCAAAATCAGCAGGCTGGCTAGCAAGCAGTTCCATTTCACTGCCTTTCACCGCGTTCATGAAACCTTCTCCACGCTCACGAGCCGCCGATGTGCCGGCAATCCCTTCCAGTTGAATGACTTTGGCTTTTGCACCGATTTTTTCGACGATAAAGTGACCGGCCATTTCACCACCGACTACGTTATCAGAAGCGATGTGGCTCACAACATCACCACGGCTTGCACCGCGATCCAGTGTCAACACTGGCACTTTAGCGCGGTTGGCCATACGAATGGCGTTAGAGACGGCATCAGAATCGGTTGGGTTGATCAAAATCGCTTTAACGCCACGAACGGTTAAGTCTTCTACGTTTGATAGCTCTTTGCTTGGATCATTTTGTGAATCCAAGACGATCAGGTTGTAGCCTAGCTCTTTCGCTTTCGCTTCTGCGCCATCTTTCATGGTGACAAAAAATGGGTTGTTCAGAGTGGATAGTACAATCGCCATGGTGTCTTGCGCATGCGCAGCCACAGAGACAGTGGTGGAAAGTAGAGCAGCAGAGATTAAAGTTGCAAGTTTTTTCATCTTTATAGTCCTTTTTGTAGGGGCCGTTTTAAAGCTAATATGGCTCGCTTTAAAACGGAGGTTTTCTATCGTGTTACTTATTTTTGTTATCCACGAGTACCGCGAGCAAAATAACCACGGCTTTCGCAATCATTTGGTAGTAAGAAGAGACATCAAGCAGGTTCAGCGCGTTATTAAGAAAGCCGATGATCAGCGCCCCAATTAACGTGCCCATAATGCGTCCTTTACCACCCATCAAACTGGTACCACCAAGTACAACGGCAGCGATGGCATCCAGCTCATAACCCATACCAGCAGTCGGTTGCGCAGAAGAGAGGCGAGACGTGACGATGATGCCAGCCAGCGCAGCCAATAGACCACAGATGGCGTACACACCAATTTTCACGCGATCCACATTAATGCCTGACAATCGAGTCGCAGACTCATTGCCACCTAGCGCGTAAACATAGCGGCCAAAACGTGTATGGTTGAGTAAGTACCAAACCGCAGCAAAGACCACCACCATCATCCACACCGGAACGGGAATACCCAACGCGTAACCTGTACCAAACCAAGCAAAAGCATCTGCAGTATCGGTAAAACCTGTCGAAATTGGACGCCCATCGGTATAAACCATGGTCACACCACGCAGTAAGGTCATAGTGACTAAGGTGGCAATAAACGCCTGCACTTTACCTTTGGCGATAATGATGCCGCTAATCGCACCCAGTGCCGCGCCAGCAAGTAACGCTGTAGGGACTGCGATAATGACGGGAATCTCAAGACCAATCATGGTTGCAGCAAAAGCGCCGCACAACGCCAGTACCGAGCCAACACTCAAATCGATACCTGCCGTTAGAATAACCAAGGTCATCCCCACAGCGATAATGGCGTTGACTGAGGTTTGGCGCAAAATGTTCAGTATGTTGTCAACCGTGAAGAAATTGGGGTTTAAAAAAGAGACAACGACCACTAAAAAAAGCAAAGCAATCAGTGATTTTTGCTCAATGAGCCACTCTTTACTGATCCATTTTCTGCGGTTAGTTTGGGTTGAATTACTCATGCTGTTACTGCTCATGCTGCTTCCTCATTGATCTTTTTGCCTACCGCACAGGCGAGTAGAATCTCTTGGTTGGCTTGTTTGGCACAAAATTCGCCGCTGATTCGACCTTCATGCATCACCAAAATTCGGTCACTCATCCCTAGCACTTCTGGCATCTCTGACGAGACCAAAATAATGCTCATCCCTTCGGCTTTAAATTGGTTAATCAATTGGTAAATCTCTTTTTTGGCTCCGACGTCAACCCCGCGTGTGGGTTCATCCAAAATCAAGACTTTAGGACGTGTCATCAACCCTTTCGCAATCGCTACTTTTTGCTGATTGCCACCGGACAAATTGCCAATGATTTGATCACGAGATGGCGTTTTGATGTTGAATAGGCGAATAAAATCTTCCACTGCGATGACTTCATCACTGTGTTGAATTTGTACACCTTTGCTAAATTTATTCAACGCACACAGTGACATGTTCTCTTTCACCGACAGGCCAAGAACCAAACCGTCCCCTTTGCGATCTTCTGAAATATACGCGATACCGTTTGCAAGGCCATCTTGTGGGCTGACTGGGTTGATGGTTTTGTTCTCAAGGTTAATCACGCCTCGCTCACTGGGCAGCGCGCCGTAAATCACTTTCATTAATTCAGTGCGCCCTGCGCCCATCAAACCCGAGACACCGAGGATTTCACCTCGTTTGAGCGTAAAATTAATGTCATGCACACCTGAGCCCGTAAGGCCTATCACTTCAAGACAAGTGTCGCCGTGCTTTACCTCAATACGTGGGTACTGTTCTTCTAATTTCCGGCCGACCATCATCTCAATCAGGCCATCTTCATTGGTGTCAGACACTGTGCACTGGCCAATGAATTTTCCATCACGTAACACGGTAATATCGTCACAAATTTCAAAAATTTCTTTCAACCGATGTGAGATATAAACAATGCCGCAACCTTGTTCACGCAGCTCGTTAATCACATTAAATAACGATTCAGTTTCGGTATCCGTCAGCGCATCCGTCGGTTCATCCATGATGATCACTTTCGACTCAAATGAGAGCGCTTTTGCAATCTCAACCATCTGTTGCTCACCAAGGCTTAAGTCACCCAACAAGGTCTTGGAGCTGTGTTTAACGTTTAAACGAGCCAGTAGTTTGTCGGCTGCTTGGTACATTTCATTCCATAAAATTCGCCCCATCGCACCGGTTATCTCTCTGCCTAGAAAAATGTTTTCAGCAATGGTTAATTCCGGAATCAAATTCAACTCTTGGTGAATAATGCTGATGCCCGCTTGTTGTGAATCTCGTGGGCCTTTAAAGGCGGCTGGTTTTCCTTGGTAAGTGATAGAACCCGCATCCAATGAATAGATACCCGTCAACACTTTCATTAAGGTTGATTTACCCGCGCCGTTTTCGCCCATCAACGCCATCACGCGGCCGGGGTAAACATTGAGGCTAGCTTTATCGAGTGCTTTCACGCCGGGGAACGCTTTTTCAATCTCACTGAGCGCTAAAATTGCTTGAGTCATAGTGGATCCTCAATCGCGGCTTAAAACACGACGCCTGCTTGAAAAATAACATTCGCATACGGCGTACATTCGCCTGTTCTTACCACGGCGCGGCTGCGCATAGTGCGCTCTTTAAAATCTTGATGAGAGAGGTAAGTGACAGCAATCGCTTTCTCGCATAACTCCTCTTCCGCTTTCAGCTCAGCAAGCAGTGCTTTGTGATGCTCAGGGCTTACTTGTGCAAACTCTTCAGCAATGATCACACCTTCAATTTGAGATTCAGAAAGAATCACGCGGACCGTGTCAATAAAACCGGGAATACCGTGAGTTAATGCTAAATCAATACGCTGCACTTCATCAGGAATGGGCAAACCTGCATCACAAATTGTGATTTCGTCGGTATGCCCTAAAGTAGCCACCAAGTAAGAGAGTTCTGAGTTTAATAGGGTACTTTTTTTCATTGTTATACCTTCACGTTAGGCTTTATGTTTCGCTTTTTGACACCTTTCTATCACTCTTGAATCGTTCAAGAAAATCTCATCGAAACGTTTCGATGAATCCTAGCGTAGCAAAAATAATTTGCACGATGCGAAAATAGGTAATGTGATTTTGATCGTTGATTAGTGAGCTGAGGAGTAAAAAAGAGTGAGGATCATCACTGAGTGATTTGTCATTAGATGCCCATTTTTAGCATAGGATTAACACTGAGACCGTGATTTTCGGTATAGTCACTCCGAACAAAAATCGCATCCATTTGGAACTCAAACATGAAAAAAATAGCCTTGGTATTGTTTACTGCATTCTCACTCGCCGCCTGCTCAGAAGTGGGCAGCGAAGCATGGTGTCAAGATATGAAAGAGAAACCAAAAGGCGAATGGAACGCCGGGCAGGCGGTGGATTATGCAAAGCACTGTGTCTTCCAATCACAAATTGGCAGCGACGCGTGGTGTGAAGATATGAAAGACAAGCCAAAAGGTGATTGGACAGCGAATGAGGCTGGCGACTTCGCTAAGCATTGTATTTTTT
>NZ_NDIM01000170.1:0-16858 GCF_002241375.1 Vibrio sp. V19_P1S1T109
TCTTTTGTCTAATTTTGCAATGAAAATTATTAAAATGTCAGGCCGCTCATATGTTCTCTCGTACTTTACTCAAACAGATTTCTTCTGCTCGCAACCACCGTATGCTCGCGGAAGCAACGTTTGATTTTCTTCAAAGTTTCATTTCTCCCAAATCAATGCGGATCTTCCATGCACCAACATTAAACAAGCGCAATGAGTCATTATTTGAGTACAACTTACCGACTGCTCTGCAAAAGTATCCAAATACCTTTTGGAATTGGGCCGCACAATTTGACACCTCAGATGGGCTAATTCCACTAGCGATCAACACCTGTAATTGGGACTACCGTAGTGTGATGGGCGGTGAATCTTATCTTTTTATGTTAGATAACCACCCTGATTTAAGAACCTATTTGCTGCTTGAGGCAATTGATAACGTCAACATTCATGCGAAAACAGAATCCGGAGAGCTCGATTGTTTGCAACTGATTGCGGCTCGTTGGCAATGTCTTCGCGCGGAATCTGAAGCGGCAAAGGAGTTTAAAAATAGAGATATCCGCGAAGCAAAATATTTGGATGAAATTAAACAGCGCGAAATGTTCATTGATAACATGAAGCTGGTTCATCAATTAGCGATTGAACTGGCTAACCCAGACAATTTGGATGCGCTGCACAGAGCGGCCGTTGATGTAACGAAAACACGCTTAGGGTTTGATCGAGCCGCTTTTTTAGTTCTTGATATGAAAAAACGTTGTTTTAGCGGAACTTATGGTACGGATGAAAGCGGAAAAACGGTGAGCGAACACCATACCCAATACGATTTGCACCAGCTAGAAGAAAGTTATTTAAGCGGTCTTTCTGATGATACTAAAAGTTTGGTGTTGATCGACGATGCCCCCCTATACACGGCAGGAAATGTGGTAGGACAAGGGTGGAATGGGATGTTAATCCTACGTGATGGTAATGAAACCATTGGTTGGATCGCGATTGATAACTACATTAATCGACAGCCCATTACTGAATACCAAAAGCAGATGTTGGAATCTTTTGGTTCATTGCTTGCGCAAATTTATATTCGCAAGCGTCAGGAGCAAAATGTTCGCATGTTGCATGCGAGCATGGTTGAACTGTCACGTTGTATGACGGTGAGTGACGTGTGTAAATCGGCGGTCAGTTTTGCGATTAACCGCATGGGCATTGATCGGATGGCAGTATTTTTGACCGATAAACACTGCTCGTACATTCAAGGAACGTGGGGAACCGATATCCAAGGCAACATTGTGGATGAATCCTATTTTCGTTCTGGGACCACCAATAATATGATTGTTGATATGGCCAAAGCCAACCCCAATGAGGTGGTGTTTGAAGAGTCAGTCCCTATTTATCATGACAGCAACATTGTTGGTTTTGGCTGGACAGCCATGACCATGCTTACCAACAATGGCGAACCTATTGCTTTTATTGCTGCGGACAATTTGATCCGCCGCTCACCACTGACCTCACAACTGCGAGAAGTGATCCGCATGTTCGCCTCTAATTTAACCGAAGTATTGATGCGCACCAGTGCTCAGCAGGCGATCAGTGAACTGAATGGGAATTTAGAAATTGAGGTGCGTAACCGTACCTATGAGTTACAAAAAGTGAACGACAAACTGGACTTAATGGCCAAAATGGATCCATTAACTCGCCTTGGAAATCGTCGGATGTTAGCTCATTTATTGGAACGCATCGGTTCGAGAGTACAAACGGAGACCGTAAGCTATGGTTTAATTCTGCTTGATATTGATCACTTTGGTTTATTTAATAATTACTACGGTCACTTAGAAGGGGATATTGCTTTGATTCGTATTGGCCATATTCTCAACCAACATGCTCAGGCAGAGAATGAACTCTTTTGCCGAATTGGTGGTGAAGAATTTATATTGTTGGTGGCCAACCGTGATGCAGCAGAAGTGAAAGCGTTGGCTGAAAGCATACGCTTTAGTATTGAACGAGAGCAGATTGAACATAGTGAGAACCCTGATGGTGACTGCTTAAGTGTCTCGATTGGTTACACTATTGCCCAGTACCTTCCCAGTGAACTTAAGTTTGAGGAGATGTACAGCAAAGCAGATAAGGCACTTTACCAAGCAAAAGATAATGGCAGAAACCAAGTCGTTGGTTACTCTGAGCAAAAACACCATACTCGAAGTGATAAAGTCGCCGCATCAAATTCATAGTGTTGGCGCGGCGAGTCATGGCAAGGATAATGAGAACAGCAGATTATTCAGTCTGAGAGGTAATATTCAACCGTTGAAACGACGCGTACTTTTTTGATGTAAGGAGTATTGTTATCACGATCCACAATACTAAATTGTCCCTGTGAAGCACGTTTAATCTTGCCAAGTGAGCTTTGCGAATCTTTGGCAAATTTCTCTGCGACTTCTCTTGCCTGTTTGGTCGCTTCTTCAATCATGTCGGGTTTGATTTCATTCAGTCCAGAGAATGAATAATCAACGCGGTTGTTGTAAGGATCTTGATTAAAAACGATGCCTTGTTTTCCTAAATTGCCGAGCTTATTAATGGCCTCGCGCACTAGGTCAACTTGATTGCTGTACACCGTAATGGTTTGGTTCGCTAAATAACGAAACTCGACTAAATTTTCTCCGCCATACTGCTGTGCTTTTTTGTCGATCACCGCTGGCGATGATAGCGAGACACTTTTTTCATCAATGCCTTGTTGAGCTAAAAATGCGGTCACCAGTTGGCTCTGCTTTTCAATCGTGTTGAACATGGTGGGTAAATCATTATCGGCCACACTAAATTGGATCGGCCAAACAACTGTGTCGGCGGGATATTCTCGCTCTGATAATCCTTTAACTGTCACCACGCGCTCATACTCTTTATATTTCACAGCCGTTTGCTGCACAAAATAACCGAGGGTTGCGAGCCCGAGTATTAAACTCAAACCGATGATCAATGAAGCGCTACTTTTTATTTGCATGCCTTGTTTTCCTTTTGTTGGCAACAGTCCCCAAATGACTTGAAGCCACAGCGGCTAGTCGTTTGAATATAACAACATACCTTAGACTTGAGATTGTGATTTCGACAGCCATTTTCGGTTAGAGTTTTGCCAGAGATTCTAACTTTTTATGCTGGCGCTTAGTTTGCTTTTTTTGAATGGCATCAATCATAGAGATTAACGCTGAGCCATCCCAATCACTTTTCTGAGGTGCGTACAAAGTTTTAAGTTGTTGGTTGACTTGTGCATCTAGTGCGGTTCTCTCTTCATCACTTAATACGATTGAATCGCGCCAGAGGGTGAAGTAATAGCTGATTTTGGCACCATCTTGGCTTTGTACCGCTTCTTTTAACTGTTGATATTGGTGGCCTTCAAGCGGTTGATGATGAGCGTTGGTTTCCTGTGCTGCTGTTTGTGGCGCGTTACGAAATGACCAAGCGACTACCATAGTTGCCATCCATAACAGTGCAAAAAATGCGGTAAAGTAGGGCCAGTATCCTGCATCTTTAACGGTGACGGTTTGTACTGTTGGTGGTGTCAGCACAGAGGTGGATGGGTTGAGTAATTCACCTGGCGAAACCTCTAGCTTTAATCCTTTGGCTTGCGCGCTTTGCGGAGATTCGTTTTTGGTGTCCCACCAACTGACGGTGAGATCCGCCAGCTCAACCTTACCGACGTTTTTTGGGATGAGTACTTGTTTTAGCGTCATTTGCACATCGCCATTATCTAAGCTTTTAAACTGAGGCTTTTCAGCATAGAGCCGAATTGAGTCTGGATATTGCACTGAGAGGTTAGGCAACTGCGTCTGCGTAAGGCCTTTCACTGTCAGAATCCATTCACGAGTCAAGGATTCACCCACTTTGGTTTTAAAGCTCTCGGCGGTGATGATCTGCCCTGTGGCATCTCGCCACGTTTGGCTCAGTGTTAGTTTTGGCGTAGGTAGCCAAGTGCCTTGATAGCTACCCGGTTTCGGCAGTACGGTGAGCGAAAAGGTTTTGGTCGGAATATCGACTTGCAGCAAGCGGGTGCTGCCCGTTTGGTTGTTACCATAGATGAGGCCAGCTTTAAACGCAGGGCCGGATAACGTGAAAGTTCCTGCCTCTTGGGCCGTGACCCTAAATTTTTGGTCTACAACGGTGACTTCAACCCCATCCAATAAGCTTTGGTATTGGTTAGCTTCTCCCTCGGTCGTCAGTTCTAATCCTTGTACAGCGGGTGGCGTAATTTGTGGATTTTGCAGCCTTCTTGGGTCAGCTTTGATGATTAGGCGAGCATTGAGAAAAGTGCTTTCACTCGGGTAGAGTTTGCTACGTTCTAGATCGGCTTGTATTTCAACAAGGTCAGATTGCTTGGGAGCTTCACCATCAGCGATAACTTGAATCGCGATCGGTTGAGTAGTAGCGCCATTGACGGTAAAACTAGGAATGGTCAGTATGCCGAGTTTGTTGGCTGCCAACGATACATTCCATTCACTGCGCGTGCTGCGATCGCCATTGATGATGTTCACCGAAGTACCAAAACTTGGGCGGCCAAGAAAAAAATCGTCTTCTAACACCTTAAAGTCGATCGCATCGGTCGATACTTTTTCATCGGCAACAATTCGTAATTGGAATACTTCATTTTTCGCGACCTTATTTTTACTGACGCTGGCGTAAAGTGCAGCCGCGTTAGCGGCCGAGCTCAGTAGAGCAACAGAAACTAGGCTGATAATCGCAGCCCAAAATGAACGCTTGATCGATTTCATACTTACCACTTCTTGCTGTTATTTTGTGGAGGTTGTGCTTGGTCTTCTTGCCGTTGTCTTGCTTGTAGCAACAATTGTGCTTTGAGTAAGCCACTAGGATCTCGTGCACTTTCGACTTGTTCTAGCTTGCGAAGTTGCGGGTCAATAGTTTGGCTATCGCCTTGCTGTTGTGATTGCTTCTGTGTTTGCTGCTCAGAGGCTTCTTTGTCACTGACCTCATCTTCGTTGTTCATTGATTCATTTGGCTGAGTCGCTTCAGTCGGCTGTTGAGAGGCAGGTGATTCATCCATCGTGTTGGCCTTGGATCGCTCACTTTGCTCATTTTTACTTTGTGCCGATTGAGGCGAAGACTGAGAGCCGTCGTTCTGCGGTGAGTTATCGTTTTGTTTGTCAGATTTATCTTCTGTTTGTTCGCCATCTTGTTGTTCGTCGTTTTTATTCTGCGCATTATTTTTATTTTCTGAGCGATTTTGATCTTGATTTGGATCGGAAGGCTCACCAGACTGTTGCTGTTGCTGTTGCTGTTGCTGTTGCTGTTGCTGTTGCTGTTGCTGTTGCTGTTGCTGTTGCTGTTGCTGTTGCTGCGCTTTTTTTACGATTTCCAAATTATGCTGAGCATCTTTATGGTTTGGGTCGCGCTTTAACACCTCTTCATACAAGGTTTGGGCCTTTTCCAATTCTCCATTTTGCGCGTAGGCGTTGGCCAAGTTGTATTGCACTCGCACATTGTCTTGTGGCAGTTGAGAGAGGGTCTCCACCGCTGCCTGATATTCTCCAGCCTGATATTGAGCGATGCCTTTCCACTCTAAGTCTGTAAATTGTTCACTGGCCGCTTGATACTCCTTTGCATCAAACGCTTTTTTGGCTTGTTGATTGCTATTTAGCCAAGGAGAAGCCTGTACACTATTGCTGTGCAGTGTAGGGATGAAGAGCAGTAATAAAGAAAAAATGACGCCACGGCGAAACAAAAGCAAACACGGGATAATGAGGAGCAGCACTAACCAATAGCCATTGTTAACGCGCTCTTTCACCATTTGTTGACTCTTGGTTGTACGGTGTGGTTGTTCGTTTTGGTCTAGCTTAGCGATCATTGCGACATCGCTATTGTCTAAGCTGATTGGCGTAAATAATCCATTTATATTCTGCGCGAGCGACTGCATATTGGCAAAGTTGGTCTTGGCCACTACGGTCTGCCCTTGTGCATTTTTCAGTAAGCTGCCATCGCTGAGCGTAATAGGCGCGCCCGCTTGTGTACCAATGCCTAAGATCACTAATTTCCAACGCGTATTGGTAAGCTGTGTTTCAATCTGAGCTTGCTCTTGTGAGTCGATGTCATCGGCCAATAACACAATGTCACCTTGTGCAAGGCCAGCATTTTTCATCATGTCGATGGCTAATTGAACCGCGCGAGCCGCATCTGCGCCGGGGTAGGGCATAATATCGGGTGATAGATTGGGCACTAAGTTGCTTAGGGTTGCGGTGTCGGTGGTTAATGGGCTAACGGTATAGGCATCACCAGCATAGGCGACAAGCCCTGTACTACCTTCTTGCCATTGTGTGAGTAAGTCGAGCGCTTTATAACGCGCTTGCGTTAAGCGGTTGGGTTTTATATCAGTAGCGTACATCGATAGTGACATGTCCATCACTAATACGCGCGCGTTACTATTGCTGTAACTGGGGCGTGTTTGAGATTCAAAACTCGGACCAGCTAGCGCCAGTACTGCGAGCAGCCAACTGATGCTGATGATCACAATGGCCGCGTTATGCTTTTTATCGCTCAAACCCATCGCCTTAGCCAGATGAGGTGCTATCAAGGAGTGTCGTTTGGCACGCAGAGTGAACCAGCCCAGCAGTAGTGCTAAGGGGAATAGTGCGGTTAACCACCAAGGTGTAAGAAAAACAAACTCAGACATGATTTCTCCTTAGTAGCGCTAAGAGTACAGAAAGCGCGAGCGCTATCGCCAACGGATAACCAAACCATTCGCTTTGTGGACGCCAAGTTTGGCTTGCTTGGCGTATGGGTTCTAATTGATTAATGGTGTCGTATATTTTGGCCAGATCTTGGCTATTTCGTGCGCGAAAATATTGGCCACCAGTCATGGTCGCTATTTGTGTTAACGTCTTCTCATCTAAATCTTCCGCGGTATTGATTTTTCGAGTCATAAAAAACTCTTTGACCATCATTTCGCCAGCGCCAACACCGACTGTGTAAATGGTGGCGTTGTATTTTTGGGCAATTTTCGCAGCTTCGATTGGGTCGAGCATGCCAGCGGTATTGCTGCCATCGCTGAGTAAAATCATCACCCGCTGTGGGGCATCACTATCGATAAACGTTTTGGTCGCAAGCCCAATCCCTTCACCAATGGCGGTTTGGGTGCCGATCAGCTTAAGGACGGCTTGATTAAGCTGCTGGCGAATGGTGTTTCTATCCAGAGTCAACGGCGTTTGTAGATAGGCGTGATCGGCAAATAAGACTAACCCAAGGCGATCACCTTCTCGCTTGTCAATAAAATCAGAGAGCACATTTTTAACGGCGCTCAAACGATCAATGTACTGATCGCCAAGCAGCATATCTTCTTGGCTCATGGAGTAAGAGAGGTCAACCACCAGCATCAGATCTCGGTGTTTGGGCTGAGCAATAACCGGGTCGCCAAACCACACTGGACGGGCTGCGGCGATCAATACTAAGCACCAAATAACGCTTGCAATGATTTTAGCGATGATCTGGTTTGGTGCTTGACGCTGATTATCTTTAGGAAGGTAGGGCAGGTGAATCGCTGCCCTTTCTTTTGCTGGTGGTAAGAATCGATAAACGACCAGCGGGAGTGGCAGCAGACATAGCATCCACCACCACAATAACTCTATATTTGCCAAAGCCTAGCTATCTCCGTTTTTTAGGCGGCAAAGCATCATTAACCCATTGATAGCAGTGATTAATCAGCTCTTGGCTGTTTTCTGTTTTCTGCTTTTGGTATAACGCTTGCTGCCACAATGTTTCATTGGGAACAAAAAGAGGGTAAGAAATTTGTGAATCTAAAAAGGTGTACCACTCTTTGCCGGTAAGATGTGCGATTTCCATTCGAGGGTAGTAACAAAGCGCGGCTTGACGAAGTAGCTCAATCGCTGAAGAAGGAGTTAAATGCCCAAATTGGGGGTTGAGTAAACGCAGCGCCGTTTTTTTCGGGGCTAAGCGTTTACGACGCCAACGAATGGCTAACACCAGAATCAGCAGACAGAGCAGTATGCCCGCCGCGCTTGCCCACCATCCCCAAGCCAAGGGAAACCAAGAGGGTAGCTCAGGCAGTTGCATCGCGCTTAAATCTAAAAGTGTAGCTATTGATGATTCCTTCATTCTTTATATCCGGATAGTTGTTGCAACAAAGGTTTCTCACTAGAGAGTGAGGTATAAGAAATTGCCATAGTTTGACTCAATGATTTTAGTTTTTCTTTTTGAGATTCAAAGGCTTTTTTTAACCCTAAGCGCGTACTATTTTCCGAAAAGTTGAGCCAGCTCGTCTGTTGGTCATCGGTTACGCGTTCTACACCGCGAAATTGGGTCTCTCCTTGCTCTAATGGATCGTAAATGTGCACAATTTTTACACGATTATGTCGCTGCAATTGGTTGAGTATTGGTTGTAATGTGGCATTGAAATGGACGAAGTCACTGATCAAAATCACTTCACTGCCTTTAGGGCACAAACGATTCAACGCAGTTAGGCCGCGCTGCATGCTGTGTGATTCCGTTTTATCATGCTCCAGCAGCTGTTGGTTTTGTAGCGTCACTAACTGTTGCAACAGCTGTAATGGTCCTTTTTGGCGGCTAGTCGGTTTTAACTCAACCAGTGTAGAACCAGTATCAATCACCGCGCCCACTCGGTCCTTGTTGGCAATGCTTAACCAACTGAGCAAGCTTGCCATGTGCGCCGCTTGCACTGATTTGAGCATTAACTGCGATCCAAACTGCATAGAGCGGCTCAGATCAACGTAAAGAATGACGGGTTTTTCTCGTTCTTCACTGAACAGTTTGGTATGAGGCTTTCCCGTACGCGCAGTAACGCGCCAGTCGATGGTCCGAATATCATCTCCTGCTTGGTATTGCCTGACCTCAGCAAAGTCCATTCCTCGGCCGAGTTGCTTGCTCTGATGCTGCCCCAATACTTGCGCCCATAAACTTTTAGCCGGTGGCAGCCAGCGAATAGCGTGCTGCTTGTAAGGCAACAGTTCAGCCAATGAAAGTGTGACACCCGTACTAAACGGTGGAAGTGACTCTTGCATAGTAAACCTTAGTCTTAGTGCTAAGCACTACCAACCAGTGAAAGTAAGTGAGTGATAACTTGGTTGGGATGCACGCCCTCAGCCTGTGCTTGGTAGCTCAATAATAGCCGGTGGCGCAAAACCGGAAATACCATCGCTTGAACATCTTCAGGGCTGACAAAATCACGCCCACTGAGCCATGCATGAGCGCGAGCGCATCGATCAAGCGCGATGGTTGCTCGCGGGCTGACGCCCATCTCTAGCCATTGTGCCAACGTGGCATCGTAGTCTGCGGGTTTACGTGTTGCCATGATCAGGCGAATAATATATTGCTCAATAGGTTCGGCCATGTGAATGTTCAGCACTGCTTGCCGAGCACTGAAAATATCGCTTTGGCTTAATGTGGGCGGAGAGACTTTCTCAATTCCCTGCGCTTCCCCGCGGTTCAAACGTAAAATGGCGAGTTCATTTTCAGCGTCTGGATAATCAACATTTAAATGCAATAAAAAACGATCCAACTGCGCTTCGGGTAGAGGATAAGTACCCTCTTGCTCGATCGGGTTTTGGGTAGCCATCACTAAAAAAAGTTCAGGTAACGGGTAGGTTTTTCGACCTGCCGTGATCTGTTTTTCAGCCATCGCCTCGAGCATCGCAGCTTGTACTTTGGCTGGAGCGCGGTTGATTTCATCAGCCAATACTAATGAGTTAAAAATCGGGCCCGCTTGAAAGGTGAACTCACCTGTTTCAGGGCGGAAGATATCGGTACCGGTTAAATCGGCGGGGAGCAGATCAGGCGTAAATTGGATTCGATGAAAATCACCTTCTATGCAATCGGCGAGTGATTTTACGGCACGGGTTTTTGCAAGGCCAGGAGGCCCCTCGACCAAAATGTGCCCATCAGCAAGAAGTGCAACTAATAACTGTTTAACCAAACCTGTCTGGCCTATGACTTGCTGATTTAAATAGTGTTGTAGCGATTGAAATGCGTGCGATGGCATTGAATGGGTCTCCTGCTGTTTTGCTGAATTAGTAATTTATTGATTCGAAAAGTTCCATGAAAAGTGTGATGCATCAACTGATTGGCGAATTATCATCCATTTGGCGAAACGAAAGAATGTTTGGTCACCATACTCGACTATGCTTAGGAACAGCTATTGTTGGCCATGATCACATTCTACGTGAAGATAAATCGATTCTATCGATAAATTTCTCAAGAGAGAGGGTTTGTTGCCGATACAAAAAAGTTATTCATGACAAGCCAATAATAAAGAGCGCAAATAATGTTCAAACTTAATTCGATGAGTATTAAGCAAAAGGTTGTATTAGGAATTACGTTCGCGGTACTCGCTTCGACGGTTATCGTTGGTGTAATGGCGCAGCGTCAAGCACGAGAGGTACTGGAGCACCGATTAATTGATATCGAACTTCCCTCGTTACTTGATCAAATCAGTAGCCAGATAGATCGAGAAGTATCGCAATTGCTCTTTTCTGCTGAGCAACTAGCCAATAATGAATTCATCAAGCAAGCCGTTCAGACGACCGATATTAATGCTGACGCAGAGGCGATGCTGATTAAGCAGCTCAATAATGTACGTGATCAATATTCGTTAAATGATGCTTCTGTGGCTAACCGAAAAACGGCGTATTACTGGAACCAAAATGGTTTTCTGCGTCAGCTTAATCAACAGCAAGATGGCTGGTTTTTTGGTTTTACGCAATCGGGACAAAAGACCATGGTCAGTATGTTCCAAGAGGCAAGTGGCGAAGTGAAAATGTTTGCCAACTATCAAAATGTCAGTGGCGATACGATGTCTGGTTTGTCGAAATCAATGGATGACATGGTGAACCTGCTCAATGGATTTAAAATCGAGGATACAGGTTTTGTCTTTTTGACCAACTCGAAAGGGGAAGTGCAAATCCATCGCCAAAAAGAGAAAGCTAAAGCCTCATTAACACAATTGTACGGCTCAAACGCAAACCAACTATTGAATAAAAGCCGCTTCAACCTGATTTCGACAACCTATCAAAACCAAGATGTTTTTGTCGCTAGTGTCTACGTGAAATCGATGGACTGGTTTGTGATTGGTTCAGTACCTGTGTCGGAAGTCTTCGCCGAATTAAATGCCGTTGCGCAAAAAATGTTGTTCACAACCTTAGCTGTGGCGGGTTTATTTATTTTGATGGGTCTTTTTCTTGCTAATAGTATTGCCAACCCAATTAAACAGATTGCACAACGCTTTACCGATTTAGGTAAAGGCGATGGTGATTTATCGCAACGGATTGAGGTATTGGGCCGCGATGAAATCGCTCAATTATCAGCGGGCTTCAACGGTTTTATTGAGAAGATTCATCAATCGATGAAAGAAGTTGCTTCTACCAGTCATGCATTGCAGTCGGCGGCGGGTCGGGTGTCGGAAAAATCGACGCGAACTCATGACAATAGCCAAGAACAGCGTGACCAAACTATACAAGTGGTGGCGGCGATCAATCAAATGGGGGCCACTATCAGTGAAATTGCTTCTAACGCGGCGACGGCAGCTGAAACAGCAAATCACGCGGCTGATAACACTGAAGTAGGACGTGAAGTGGTAAGCAAAGCCAAAGATGCCATCAGTCGTTTAGCGGCGGATATCGAAAATACGGGTAAAGTGGTGGAGCAGCTAGCATCGACCACTCAAGATATTGGCTCTATTTTAGGTGTTATCCGTGGTATTTCTGAACAAACCAACTTGCTGGCATTAAACGCTGCAATTGAAGCGGCGAGAGCTGGAGAGCAAGGCCGAGGTTTTGCTGTGGTGGCAGACGAAGTGCGCAATTTGGCCAGCCGCACGGCCTCTTCAACGGAAGAAATTCAAAAGATGATCAATCAATTACAAAACGATGTAAAAGATGCGGTCTCGGCGATGTCTTCTGGTAAGGCTGTTACACAGGAAGGGGTTGACGCTTCCGATGAAGCGGTGAACGTTTTAGTGAATATTTCAGAGCGGATCCACGATATTTCCGATCGCAACACGCAGGTTGCCACGGCGACTGAGGAACAATCAACGGTGGTGCACACAATCAATCAAAATATTGAAGAGATCAACGCCATCAATGAAGTGACCACCAGCACCGCAGAAGAGTTGGCAGAAGCGAGCCAAGAGCTGCGTGATCTGTCTGGCCGTTTAGATAAAATGGTGGGTAGCTTTAAGCTCTAGAATCATGAGGGGGAAATCGGTACACTTCCCCCATTATGTTTATGTTTAGGTAAGTAAAATGAGTGATTTCGAAAAAGAGTTAGCACAATTGTCGCAACAGGTGGCGGGTGAACCTGAAGTGAAACTGCCTTCGTTGGAAGAGCAAAAAGCGATTGTGGCTGAGCTTAAGCAGCTAGAAGCGGAAGGCAAGCTGACGCCAGAAGTGCTGGAAAAGCATTTTGGGCAATTCTTTACAGAAACGGATACCCCCGTCCATTAATTCAAACCCACTTTATTTAATTTAGAGCGCACAAGTTTATTTAGAGTACACAATAGTATTTAGAGTACACAATAGTATTTAGAGTACACAATAGTATTTAGGGCACACAGTAGTGGTGCCCTTTTTTATCAGAAAACGTTATTGGGTCATAGGAAGCTGTTGCGCGATATCTTCGAGTGCCTGTTGAAGGATCTCTGTCGTTTGCGCGCCTGAGATAAGATGGCGTTGCTCAATGATCAAGGCTGGTACCGCTTGAATTCCTGCCTCTAACCACTGTTGCTCTGTGACAGAAACGGTTTTCGCCCACGACTCATCAGTTAAAACTGCGCGGCAGATTTCTCTGTCTAAACCAAGGCTCTGTACTAGGTCGAGCAAGACATCATCGTCATCTAAGGCTTGTCCGAAAGTGAAATAAGCACGAAATAGTGCCATTTCCAGCTCTAATTGTTTTCCTTGGCTATTCGCCCACATTAATAATTGATGCGCTTTACGGGTATTATAAATACGCATGTCGTCACTAAAATTGAATTGAAAGCCGACTTCTTGCCCTAAGGCGCTGAGGGTTTGGCGTGCTTGTAAACTTGCTTCTATCGACGTGCCATATTTTTTGGCTAAATGTTGCTGTAGGTGTTCACCACCTATAGGCATAGCAGGGTTGAGTTCAAAAGGGTGCCAATGAATGTCTGCATCGATCGTATCGCTGAGAGCCAGCAGCGCTTGCTCTAACCGCTTATAGCCAATGATGCACCAAGGGCAGACAACATCTGACACGATATCAATGCGTAGTTTTTTCATTTTCTTCCCTACCGCGATTGGTAATTCACTGACCTTAATTATAGCGAGATTATCAGCATAAACTGTGACTTGTTGTGTAGCCCTTTGGAAAGCTAGGCGCTTTTTTATCGCTCTACGCCTTTTCTCTCATACAAACAATATTGCAATAAGGCTGATGGAATTGCTGAAACGCTCTCTATACTCTAAAAACGTTAAATGCAGAGAATTAAACTGCGCTTTGAGAAACAAGTGACGTATTGTGAGGTTTCGCCTCTTTCAACTTGTGAGTTAACCATGATGAACAGGGACATTGACGTATGACAAATGTTCAACCAACCGATGTGATTTTGCATGCTTTTGATTGGCCGTATCGTTTAGTCGTTGAGCGTGCAGAGCAAATTTTCCAACTGGGTTATAAAACGGTGTTGATTTCACCGCCGATGAAATCGTTCAAAACCGCTCAAGGTACAAAATGGTGGCAACGTTACCAGCCGCAAGATTATCGCATCATTGATAATCAACTGGGCAATACCCATGATTTTAAACAGATGGTTGAAACCTTAACCGCATTAGGCTTGCGAATTTATGCCGATGTAGTGTTCAACCATATGGCCAACGAATCCAAATTGCGTTTGGATTTACAATACCCGAGCGCACAAGACTTAGCTTCCTACCAGAATAAAAGCGATGAGTACCAAGCGTTGCGTCTCTTTGGTGATCTGACCCAGCCACTCTTTGATAAAGATGACTTTGTGGAAGCGTTTGGCATAAAAGATTGGAAGGATCGTTGGCAAGTGCAAAATGGCCGCATTACTGGAGGGGCGCATGATCCGGGCCTACCCACGTTGCGTGATAATGAACATGTGGTTGTACAACAACAGGCTTATTTAAGGGCGTTGAAAGCGTTAGGAGTCAAAGGATTTCGAATTGATGCTGCTAAGCATATGTCTATTGAGCATTTGAAGAAAGTATGGGCCGATGACATTACGCAAGGCATGCATATTTTTGGCGAGATCATTACTGATGGCGGTGCAACCAAAGAAGAGTACCAACTTTTTCTCGAGCCTTATCTGCAAGAAACCAAATTGGGTGCTTATGATTTTCCACTATTTCAAACGGTATACGATGCGTTACAAACAAAAGGTAGCCTGAAATGGCTGATTGACCCTTATTGTTTTGGTCAGGCTCTTTCCAACAACCGAGCGATTACGTTCACCATTACGCATGATATCCCCAACAACGCTGTGTTTGCCGACCTCGTCATGGATGAAGCCTTAGAAAATATCGCCTACAGCTACATTCTTGGTCGCGATGGGGGAGTGCCATTAATTTACACTGATTTGAACACCAGTGGCATTCTGAACCATGCTGGTCTTCCGCGCTGGCAAGAGGCATGGTGTTCGCCACAAATGGCGGCGTGTATTGCTTTTCATAATAAAATGCATGCGTTGCCAATGAAAACGCTAGAAGCGAGCGATGACTTGTTAGTGTTCAGCCGCGGTAAGGAAGGGATAGTGGTTTTGAACAAATCTCAACGCAGTCAGCACGTTGAAATTGATTGGAAAAATCCAATGCTAGAATTGTTTACGAAGCAGCAGTATCAACCCAATAACCAAAAGATTGTCATGGATATCGCCGCTCGCTCTAGCGCCATGCTTTGTCGGCTATCAAATGTCTGATGGTGAATAAAACGGTGAGTCGTTAGAAAAGTAAAGGCGCGTAATCAGCGCCTTTACTGAGTCTACCCAGTTGCTGTGGTAGAGGATTAAACGATAAATTTATTCAATATAGCATCTTGCTCTCTGATATTTTCGGTTTGAGCTTGCATGGCTATGTTGGCATTGTCAGCTGCGTCTGCAACTTGAACGGAAAGATCTTTGATCTTAACCGTGTTGTTGTTGATCTCTTCTGCTACCAAGCTTTGTTCTTCGGCTGCCGAAGCTATTTGGATATTCATATCACTAATTTGCTGAATAGCATCGCGGATTTTCAGCAGAGCATTATTCGCTTCTTCGGCACGATTGACCGCCTCAGCTGCCGTTGTTTTACTCTGATTCATCGCATTGGCAACAGAAGTAGCGCTCGACTGCAACTTCTCAATCATATTACGGATCTCCGTCGTGGATTGCTGCGTTCTTTGCGCCAGCGTACGCACTTCGTCTGCAACGACCGCAAAGCCTCGGCCTGACTCTCCAGCCCGAGCCGCCTCTATCGCTGCGTTTAGTGCCAGCAAGTTGGTTTGGTCGGCAATGTCGTTGATCACTTTCAAAATGGTTTCGATGTTTGCCGTTGCATTTTCTAGTGCACTTACCTCTGTTACTGCTTCATCAATACGCGTCGAAAGATTATCAATCGCTTGAGTGGTTTGGGTCACAACATTGGTACCAAATTCTGTCGCATCATCAGCATCTTTTGCCGCCGACGCCGCGCCTTGCGCGTTGTTGGCGACATCGCCAGAAGTGGTGGCCATCTCATGCATGGCTGTGGCTAATTGCTCAAGTTCATGGAGTTGATCACGCATCGCTTCGGCCGATTCTTGCAACCCCATCGAGGTCATTTCCGAACCGCGTAAAATTTCTGAACCGATGGCTTTAGACTGGGTAATTTGTTGTTGTAAGGCTTCAGTAAAGGTATTGAAACCGACCGCTAATACCGAGAATTCTTTATCCGTGTCGGTGGCTAAGCGTTGGGTTAAGTCACCACTACCAGAGGCAACGTTCTGTATTGCATTATTGAGTGCATCAAGCGGTTTCATCAACAGACGGATAAGCACAAGCAGTATCGCAATACTGAAGACTAAAGCGATTAACGTATAGATGATCGAACTGTTGCGCAGTGTTGCTAAAGACGCATAGGCGATCTCTTCATCCAAAACGACACCGACGTACCAGTCCTCTCCAGGGACTTTTGAAAAATCGAGTGTGTAGTGTTTGCCATCGATCAGCACTTGTTTAGGCTCTTCGGCGATAACGGCATTGCCTAAGTATTCTTTCATTGGCTTGCCGTTCATCTCTGCTCGGGGGTGGGCTATGGTTGTGCCGTCGGATGAAACAATAAACACATAGCCTGCATCAAATAATTTTACGGTGTTGACCAATTCTGCTAACCCAGCAAGGCTAACATCGTAGAAAATGGCGCCGATAAATTTGCCGTTATCTTTAACTGGGGTAGCAATAGACACCAATATTTCATTAGTGGCAGAGTCGGCGTAAGGCGCAGTAATAATCAGTTTGTCGGCATTTTTTGCATCAATATACCAAGGGCGCACGCGTGGATTCCATGATGCGCCTGGGTTCCAAGTAGGATCATTACTGATGTAAGAGCCATCACTCTCAAAACCGACCCCAGCCAGTAAAAAAGTTTGTTTGACAATCGGCCTTGTGATGACCTTAGACATACTTTCTCGGTTAATGTCGACTTCCAACATGCTGGTGGCGTAAGCGGCAATGGCCTTGCGGCTATTGATCTCTGCACCAGCTGTATTGCTAACCCCATCCACTATTTCAGTTACACTCGCTTCAACTTGTGACTTCACTTCTTTTTGGACGGTGAAGTATTGTTGTATCGTCAGCAGAGTAACGGTGACCAACAGCAGCAAAGATGACGCCGCGACGATCTTATGGCTGAATTTCATGGCAATCCCTTCCATC
>NZ_NDIM01000271.1:0-16671 GCF_002241375.1 Vibrio sp. V19_P1S1T109
GCTTATTTGTTACCTATCAGTCTCCACTGATTTTACTGACTCTTTTCGAGAGAATAGAAGCAGAATCATTGGCCAGATATTCTACGGCGGAGCGTCGAGTCAACGTTGGAGATAGGGTCAGCTTTGTTGATACAGAAAAGTGTCAACCTTATCAAATTATTATAGTGCTTGGTGAGCGGAACAACCCTAATGATGGTCTCGTATCACTTTACTCTTATTTAGGCGCTTCTATTTTTGGATTACGTGAACAAGAGTGTTTTAAATTATATATTTTAGGAAAAGAGCGAGAATATAAAGTGGTTAATATTCTTCCTGAAAAGTCACTAACGTGTGTAAATTAAATTTCTTCGTTAAAATAAGGAGATTACTATGAGTAAGAAAGATATGAAAAAAGCGCAACTTAGCCTAAAAGAAAAGCGGAAATTAAAGCAAGAAAAAATGGAAGAAAGCAGTGTAATTAAAGAAAGGAAAAAACGCGGAAAATAAAATAAGTTTTCATCGGTTAAAGTGCAAAATAAAGCCTAATGATATCGTTAGGCTTTTTTATGTCTCTGTATTGACTCTATATCCTGCTAATGAAGGCTTTGTAACTCTACGGAGTATCAGTTTGATTCGATGCCCTCTTTCTAGTTTCTGTTCGCTTTAGCGAGGACTAAAAAATTTTTCAAAAAATCCTTGAAAAGAATTTTAGTGCCCCTATATCTATCAATGAAGAGGATGCCGTAAGGACCTCTGGAATGGCGACACAGGTTTGCTCTCTTAAGAGGAGCCTTGTGTTGTGATCATTAAATGTGTTGTTAGCTCCATGTTGAAAGAATGGCTGCTAACGGCTTAGCGCCTATGCGCTAAGGCTATTGCTTATGATGAGGATAGTATGATGAGAACAGTAGATTTCACTCCTTTATACCGCAACGCAATTGGTTTTGACCGTCTATTAAACATGATGGAATCCAGTTCAGCGAAGAATAGCTCTGCGGGTTACCCTCCGTACAATATTGAACAGCAAGACGACAATAAATATCGCATCACGATGGCGGTAGCTGGTTTTTCTGAAGAGCAGATTGAGATTACTCAACAAGAAAATACGCTGATTGTGCGTGGCGAACGTAAACCCGAAGAGAATAAAAACTACGTCTACCAAGGTATTGCTGAGCGCGATTTTGAACGTAAATTCCAATTGGCCGACTATGTCAAAGTACTCGGAGCCACAATGGAAAATGGCTTGCTACACGTGGATCTTGAACGTGAAACACCTGAAGCGATGCAACCACGTAAAATTGCGATTAATGGCAAAAACTTAATTGAGAACAATTAAGTTACTGGCCACATTAAAGTAGTGAAAGAGCGCCTTTTGGCGCTCTTTTTCATGGCAGAAAGGATGAATTACTGTTGATAAGCTAATGCCACTTCTTGAGCAATAATTTGAATGCCCTTTTGCATGGCTTCATCATCTTGCACGTAGTTCATGCGCAGACACTGATGCGCGTGTTGCCAATCGTCTTGTTGACCAATAAAGAAATATTCACCCGGTACAATCAATACTCCTCTGGCTTTTAGACGTTGGTAAAGTTCCATAGTGGTGATGGGGAGCTCATCAAACCAGAGCCATAAAAAGATCGCCCCTTCTGGTTTATGGATACGAAAGCGCGGGTCGCTAATGGCTTGCTTGAGTAACTCGACTGCTCTTTGTGATTTCTGCTGGTAGAAGGGCTTGATCACATCACGACTGAGCCTTAATAGATCGCCTTTTTCAATCATGTGATGAGCAATGGCTGGGCCGATGCTGCCTGGCGCTAAGCTAATGATGCCATTCATGTTGGTTAATGCTTGGGTAATGGTTTCGTTGGCAATGACGATACCGCAGCGCACACCGGGTAAACCCAGTTTCGAAAGGCTCATGCATAAAATGGTGTTGTCATTCCAAAAGGGCTCAATCTCTTCAAAAATGATGTTGGGAAATGGAACGCCGTATGCATTGTCGATAATCAGTGGGATATTGTTCTCTCTAGCCAGCTTATCGAGCTTGTGGATCTCTTGTTCTGTGAGCACATTTCCCGTCGGATTGGTTGGACGGGAAGCACAAATGGCGGCTACCGACGAATCCACGTTCAAGGTTTCGAAATCCACGTGGTATTTGAATAAGCCATTGTCGAGTAGTTCTATTTCTGGGCGATAGGAGACAAAAATATCTTCATCTATCCCGGCATCACCATAACCAATATATTCAGGCGCTAATGGCAGTAAAATTTTCTTATGTGAACCGTCAGCTTGCTGGCCAGCAAACAGATTAAATAGATAGAAAAATCCACTCTGGCTGCCATTGGTTAAGCTAATGTTCTTTTCACTGATTTCCCAGCCATAGGTTTCTTTAAGCAGTTTTGCGAGAGATTTAACGAACAAATCTTTACCTTGTGGGCCATCATAGTTGGCGAGGGCAGCGATCAGTTCACCACTGCTAAGCATGTCAGCACTGGTTTGATGAAAGTAGTCAATCATGGCGGGAATGGCAGCTGGGTTACCACCGCCGAGCATAATGGCTCCGGGAGTGCGCAGGCCATCATTGAGATCGTCCATTAACTGGGTAATACCGGAATACTGATTAAATTTTTCACCAAATTTCGAAAACTGCATTGCTGACTGCCTAATTCATTCTTGTATTTGCTTGCATAAAGGGGCATGAAACGATGCCACGCCCATCGAGTAATCCTTGAACATACCCCAATGTTTTTGCGAGTCAAAGCACTATTTTTCGCCAAATAACACACTGCGGTCAGATAAAACAAAAAGCCCAGCGGATAGTCGCTGGGCTTTGATAGATTAATTTGTGTGCCGAAATATCAGCGACTACTTTTGCAGCAGTGAAATATCAGCAATTTGTAGGAACAGATTACGCAAGTTGTTGAGCAGCGTTAAACGGTTTTGTTTTAATGCTTCATCGTCTGCCATCACCATGACATTATCAAAGAAAGCATCAACAGGTTCACGTAGTGCTGCCAGCTTGCTCAGTGCTTGTTGGTAATCACCGGTAGCGAAAGCAGGTTCTAGTGCTTCGGTCATCACTTCCACTTCTTCCGCTAAGGCTTTTTCGGCCGCTTCTTGAAGAAGTGTTAGGTTGATTTCTGCAGCCAGTTCACCGTCAAATTTCGCTAAAATGTTACCGACACGCTTGTTTGCCGCCGCTAGGGCTTCAGCCGCTTCCAGTTCACGGAAGTGGGAAACTGCTTTAACACGTTTGTCAAAATCAGCGGGTTTGGTTGGACGACGAGCAAGTACCGCTTGGATGATGTCGACGCTAAAACCTTCATCTTGATACCAAGCACGGAAACGGCCAAGCATAAACTCAATTACATCGTGCTCAACGTTGTCGTTGGTAAGGCGATCACCAAACAGCGATTTCGCTTTTGCTACGAGGTCAACTAAGTCCAAGTTATAGCCGTATTCAACGATGATGCGCAGTACACCCAGTGATGCGCGACGCAGAGCAAAGGGATCCGAGCCTTTTGGTGCTTGGCCAATACCGAAGATGCCGACTATGGTGTCTAGCTTGTCTGCGATTGCCACAGCGGCGGAAACGCCATTGGTTGGCAGAGCATCGCCAGCAAAGCGTGGCATGTACTGTTCGTTTAGTGCAACGGCGACTTCTTCTGCTTCTCCGTCATGGCGAGCATAATGCATACCCATCACGCCTTGCGTGTCGGTAAATTCAAACACCATGGAGGTCATCAAATCGCATTTAGCCAGTAAGCCCGCACGTTTTGATTTTTCTACATCCGCGCCAATCTGTTCTGCAATGTAACCAGCCAGTTCAGTAATACGGTCAGTTTTATCTTTAATCGTACCCAACTGCTGCTGGAAAATCGCGGTTTCTAGTCGTGGTAGACGATCGACTAATTTGCTTTTGAGATCGGTATTAAAGAAGAATTCCGCGTCCGCTAAGCGTGGACGAACGACTTTCTCGTTGCCTTCGATAACATGGCGAGGCTCTTTCGACTCGATGTTAGAGACGAAAATAAAGTTAGGCAGCAATTGCTTATTCGCGTCGCTCATCTGATGAGAATAAACCGGGAAGTATTTTTGGTCACCTTTCATGGTGTAAACCAAAGCTTCTGACGGTACTTTAAGGAATTTTTCTTCAAATTTCGCCGTCAGCACCACTGGCCATTCAACCAGTGAGGTCACTTCTTCAACCAAGTCATCGTCAAGATCGGCAACACCGCCAACCTGTAGCGCTGCTTTTTGTGCATCCGCAATAATTATCGCTTTACGCGCATCGTAATCGGCGATCACTTTACCGCGCTGTTCTAAAATCGCTGGGTATTGTTCTGCTGAATCGATGGTGAACTCTTTTTCGCCCATAAAGCGGTGACCACGGATGGTGCGCGCAGAAGCTACGCCTAAGATCTCACCTTCGATCAGTTCATCGCCCATCAAAATAGTCAGAGTTTTTACTGGGCGGATAAATTGTGTTTCTTTATCACCCCAGCGCATGGGTTTGGCGATAGGCAAGTTTGCTAACGCTTTGGCGGCAAGTTCAACCACAATAGCTTTGGCATCTTGGCCTTTGACTTCCTGTTTGAACAGTAGCCATTCACCTTGTTCTGTTGTTAGGCGATCCGCTTGCTCAACAGTAATGCCGTTACCACGCGCCCAGCCTTGTGCTGCTTTGGTTGGATTGCCATCGGCATCAAAAGCAACAGAAATAGCGGGGCCACGTTTTTCGACCACTTTATCCGCTTGACCTTGGGCCAAGTTGGTCACTTTCAGTGCTAAACGGCGAGGGGTTGCAAACCATTTGATGCCTTCGTGTGCCAGTTCAGCGGTTTTCAATTCTGCGGCAAAGTTAGCCGCAAACGCTTCAGCCAAAGTGCGAAGTTGTTTTGGTGGTAGCTCTTCTGTGCCTAATTCAATTAGAAATTCTTTTGCCATCTTATTTGTCCTCACCCTTTTTACACATAGGGAAGCCAAGTGCTTCACGAGATGCGTAGTACGCTTCTGCAACCGCTTTGGTCAGGTTACGGATACGTAGGATGTAACGTTGACGTTCTGTCACCGAAATCGCTTTACGCGCGTCCAATAGGTTAAAGGCATGGCCCGCTTTCAAAATACGCTCATAGGCAGGAAGTGGCAGCGGTTTTTCTAGCTCAAGTAGATGCTTACACTCTTTTTCGCACTGGTCGAAGAAAGTGAAAAGAAAATCGACATCCGCGTGTTCGAAGTTGTAAGTGGATTGTTCGACTTCATTTTGATGGTAAATGTCACCATAGGTGACTTTACCTAATGGGCCATCTGTCCAGACTAAGTCATACACTGAATCCACGCCTTGAATGTACATGGCAAGACGTTCAATACCGTAAGTGATTTCACCAGTTACAGGTTTGCACTCAAGGCCGCCGACTTGTTGGAAGTAAGTAAATTGAGTTACTTCCATGCCGTTTAGCCACACTTCCCAGCCAAGACCCCAAGCACCTAAGGTTGGGTTTTCCCAGTTATCTTCCACGAAACGAATATCGTGTACTAGTGGGTCAACACCGAGCACCTCTAAAGACCCCAGATACAACTCTTGAATGTTGTCTGGTGAAGGTTTGATGATGACTTGGAATTGGTAATAGTGTTGCAGGCGGTTTGGGTTTTCACCATAACGACCGTCCGTTGGGCGACGAGAGGGTTGAACATACGCCGTTGCAATGGGCTCTGGGCCTAAAGCTCGCAGGCATGTCATTGGGTGAGAGGTTCCTGCACCAACTTCCATGTCTAATGGTTGAACAATGGTACAGCCTTGTTGGGCCCAATAATCCTGCAGCGCGAGGATCATACCCTGAAAGGTTTTGATATCGTATTTTTGCATAGTCAGGTTCGCGCGATTCTTCTGTCTGAATGGATGAAAATAACGAACAAGTATACCCAGATATTCGCTCAGCGAGTAGGGGTAATCTTGCTTAATTAATGGTCGAAAATCCGTTTTGGTCGAATTTATCGCATCGATTGTGCCAAATTCCTGCACATGAACGATTTTGACTTATTTCTAACTTGAGATTTTCACTCGGCCTGATTAGAATTGCGCCGTCTTTGGGGAGTAGCTTACCAGTGAGATTTCTTATCTTAATGGTTCGTTCGTCAACATAATTGGTGCCAAATCACCGTGGCGTTCGAGGCTAAAGTCATTTTAGCTTAGCAAGACCTTAGACAAACATCACAAACCGGGGCGGGGAGTGGCGTTTGTCTATGGTTATTATAATTATCCCGCCCCATTGAGCCTGTCGTGAGCGTATTAGCTATT
Organism: Vibrio sp. V19_P1S1T109; assembly: GCF_002241375.1. NCBI lineage: Bacteria > Pseudomonadati > Pseudomonadota > Gammaproteobacteria > Vibrionales > Vibrionaceae > Vibrio > Vibrio sp. V19_P1S1T109. The sequence goes on from NZ_NDIM01000271.1 coordinate 6,278, forward strand.
TCAATTACTACCGTCGCCTTAGCTGAAATTGGCGATAAAACCCAACTGCTTTCTCTGCTGCTAGCCAGTCGTTATCGTAAACCTTTGCCTATTATTGCCGCCATTTTTGTCGCAACGATGGTTAACCATGCACTCGCTGCTTGGCTGGGCGTGGTCGTTGCCGACTACCTGTCACCAGAAATCCTTAAATGGGTGTTGGTCGCTAGCTTCCTTGCCATGGCGGGTTGGGTGTTAATTCCAGACAAACTCGACGGTGATGAAAAAATTACCAATCGAGGCCCTTTTGTCGCTAGCTTCATCGCCTTTTTTGTCGCTGAAATTGGCGATAAAACCCAAATAGCAACGTCTATTCTTGGTGCGCAGTATGCGGATGCTCTACTGTGGGTGGTGCTCGGAACGACGATTGGTATGTTGCTGGCTAACGTACCTGTGGTGCTGATTGGTAAATTATCCGCCGATAAAATGCCGCTAGGACTTATTCGTAAAATCACGGCGGTACTCTTTTTGATATTAGCGATCGGCGCGGCGATTTGGTAATTCCAATCGATTAGATGATTGGGCGACTGAGTGTGACACAATTTATTACTCAACTTGTCGCCCAACGTCTACGGTTGCGTGATGAGTGACAAATTTATGCCATACTGGTCATGTTACTGTAGTGCTAGATGATGCAAGTCTAAGAGGGAATGCATATGCTGACACGTTATATGGGAATGACCGCCAAGAGCCAAAGTTACTTGTTTACGTTCGGTTTTGTGCTGACGTTGTTGGGTATGGCGTTGACGGAAATGTGGCTACCCATGGTGGCCGGCGCAATCATATTGTGTGGCTTGATGGTGGAATCTTGGATCCGAGTCGCGCACATTATCCCGATGCTCGATGAAATTCGAACCCTGCAAAAGCAGATCACAAAACTGCAATCAGAGATCCGCACCATTGAGTTTAATGAGTAGTGTGCAGCGCAATGAATTAATAGCAAAAGGCGGCCTTTTTGAGGTCGCCTTTTCTTTTGCGTACGCATCACTTAGATCGAGGCTTAACTCAATCCTTTCTTAATCAAATAGAGATAGGGCAATGTGTCCACTTTCTCCGCAATTAACTGATGATCCATAAAGCGGCAAAAACTGGGAATGTCTCGAGTGGTTGACGGGTCATCGGCTTTCACTAGTAAAATTTCGCCATCTTGCATGGTTCGAATGGTTTTTCTGACCATCATTACAGGCTCGGGGCAGCGCAATCCTTCGGCTTCGAGTGTTTGTGTGGCAAGTGCCGGATCAAATGTCATAGTCAAACCTAATCGATGTTATCGCAAGGCGTAGATAATACTGGCGAGGAAAAAATATTCAATAACCACTTGGCAAAGTGATCTTTTTGTTTTAACTTACTTAACAAGTTGATAACAATTTGGTGGGGCACTTATGTTAACAGCGCTTGATAGGTTAACCATTTATTCGGTTCTCTGCTTTATCTCATTTTGTGCCTTAGTGATGCGAACGCCTGCAGAAACGTCATGGATGCCACTTTTTGGTGTCAGTGCGTCACTGGTTGGGATCTGGCTTGAGATGCATCTTTGGAAAGGCATCTCAGAAGAGCAGAATCACTAATCCATCACATATTGATCAACGCATTGCACTAATACGACACGTAACACATTCCGACACTATCCCCATTTTCTTGGGCTTCCCCGCTGAAAGGCGGGATTTTTTTTGCCTAACGCGTACACTGAGCCTATTTGCCATGATAAAAGTGGGGTTGTTGCATGGAGTTGGAAGATATCTATCGTCGCGATCTGAATTTATTGATTGCACTGAGAGTGTTGATAGAAGAGAGCAGTGTCAGTAAAGCGGCCCAGCGTTTAAATCTTAGCCAGTCAGCCATGAGCCGTGTATTAGGTCGGTTACGTGATCTGCTCAATGATCCTCTTTTTACGCGCCAAGGTCAGCATCTCATTGCGACTGAAAAAGCGCTGGAGCTTAATCGCGCCTTAGGCGAGCCATTGGAGTCTCTACGTCAAATCCTTTCACCTGTTGAATTTGACCCCCAGCAATGTGAACAAACCTTCACCATTGCCACGACAGATTACGCAATGCAGACCATCTTACCGTTTGCTTTACCAAGGATATATCAAGAGGCACCAAACGTGTCGTTTGAGTTTTTACCTTTGCAGCATGATAGGTTGGCCGATCAACTGACTTATGAAGGGGCTGATTTAGCGATTTGTCGCCCAACGTCGCCAGTAGCACCATTGATGAGTGAGGTGCTTGGGCGAGTCGGTGTGCTTTGTTTGCTCTCCCAACATCATCCGCTGGCGAATCGGCAGATCTCTTTAGCGGATTACCTGACATACCCTCATGCGATGATTGCGATTAGTGATGGTGTTAATGCCTTAATTGAACAAGCATTAAGTGGGCAGCCTAAACGGAAAATGGTGCTCAGAGCCTATCATTTAGAAGCTGCGCTAGCGATTGTTGATACCATGCCATTGATTATTACGGTACCTGCGGATCTGGCCTATTTAGTGGCAGAACGTTACGCATTGGTGGTGAAGCCGTTACCGTTTCAGTTTACGCCGTTTGACTACTCTATGATTTGGCACTCGCGATGTGAGCATTCTCCTGCCCAAGAATGGTTAAGGCAGATCGTCAAACAAGAGTGCAGCCGGTTGATTGCTAAGCGTATTGAAGAGATGCAGTTAGAGGGATAAAAATCATCAAGCTTTGAGTAAGACCAAAGCTTGATTAATGAATGGTTTAAAGCTTAATCACCACGCGACCAGTCACTTGACCATTGGTGATCGTTTCAGCGTATTGCGCTGTTTGTTCGAGGGTGATTTCCTCACACGCTTGCTCAAAGTAGCTTGCAGGTAGCAGTTTCGCTAAGCTTTCCCATGCTGCCATGCGTTTTTCTAGCGGGCAAGAGACCGAGTCGACACCTTGCAGGCGTACATTGCGCAAAATGAACGGCATGACGGTGGTGGGTAAATCAAAACCACCCGCTAAACCACACGCCGCAACCGTGCTGTTGTAGTCCATTTGAGCTAACACTTTGGCTAACATTTTGCTGCCTACGGTATCGACCGCGCCAGCCCAAATCTGTTTTTCCAGCGGACGAGCTGGCTCTTCAAATTCGCTGCGATCAATAACGCGGCTTGCTCCTAGTTTTTCTAGCAGTGGACCATTTTGTTCAACACGACCGGTTACCGCAGCAACTGTATAACCTAGCTTAGCTAATAGAGTTACAGCAACTGAACCCACGCCGCCACTGGCACCCGTCACCAATATTTCACCCTTTTCCGGTTGAATTCCCGCATCTAAAATGGCTTGCACGCAAAGCATGGCGGTAAAGCCAGCAGTGCCAATCATCATCGCTTTTTTGCTATCAAGGCCGTGCACGAGTGGCACTAACCAATCGGCTTTCAAGCGTGCTTTTTGCGCCATACCACCCCAATGGTTTTCACCCACTCCCCAACCGGTTAGTACAACTTTGTCACCGGTTTGGTAGCGAGTATCTTGGGATTCAAGTACGGTTCCCGCAAGATCAATGCCCGGTACCATAGGGAAATTGCGAATGATTTTGCCTTTACCTGTAATGGCCAAACCATCTTTGTAATTTAATGATGAGTAATCGACCGCGACTAAAACCTCACCTTGCGGTAATTGTGATTCGTCGATTTGTTCAATGGTGGCAACTGTGTTTTTTTCTTGTTGATTAAGGATTAACGCTTTAAACATTCGGATCTCCAGATTGGCACAGCAAGCATAAGATGTCGCTAAGTGTAGTACTGAATTAACTATGACTAAAATGAAACTTTAGCATTGGTTCTATGCGTATTATGCATCACTGATAAAAAATGCCAGTCGTGGGACTGGCATTGAGCTTTAGGATAAGAAGAACTGGTATGAAGGATTGTCCGTCTCATCTTTGCATTGGTAACCCAATTCTCTAAGGTGAGCGGAGAAGCGGTTTAAATCGCTCTCTTCGAGTTCAAAACCACACAATACGCGGCCATAATCGGCGCCATGATTGCGGTAATTAAACAAGCTAATGTTCCAGTGTGTACCAAGCGTGCTGAGAAATTTCAGCAGAGCGCCCGGATATTCCGGAAATTCGAAGCTGTATAATCGCTCTTTTAGCGGCTTAGAGGGTTTGCCTCCAATCATATAACGCACATGCAGCTTGGCCATTTCATCATCCGATAGATCCACCACAGGGTAGCCACCTTGGCGTAAATCGTGAATGATGTTGTCGAGCTCTTCTTGCCCACTTAACAGGCGTACACCGACGAAAATGTTGGCCAGCTTGTCATCGTTATAGCGATAGTTGAACTCGGTGACCGCACGGCCGCCAATGATATTGCAAAACTCAAAAAACGCGCCTTGACGTTCAGGTATGGTCACCGCCAAAAGCCCTTCACGTTTTTCGCCTAGCTCGCATCGCTCCGACACGTAGCGCAAGCCATGGAAATTGGTGTTAGCCCCTGAAAGTACGGTGCCTAACTGTTTATCCACCAGCTTATTTTTTTCCGCGAATTTCTTCAGACCAGCCAGAGCAAGCGCTCCAGAAGGTTCGGCAATCGCACGCGTGTCTTCGAAGATATCTTTAACCGCCGAGCAGATTTCATCGCTTGATACCGTGATGTGGCCATCAATGTATTGCTGACATAAACGGAAGGTTTCATCACCAATACGTTTTACCGCGACACCGTCGGCAAACATGCTGACTTGGTCAAGCACTACGGGTTTACCTGCATCGAGTGCTGCTTTTAAACAAGCAGAATCTTCAGGTTCAACCGCAATCACTTTGATTTCTGGCATCAGCTGTTTGATCAGCACCGCGACCCCAGCGGCTAAACCGCCACCGCCGACAGGTACAAAAATGTAATCAAGGTGGCCATTTTGTTGCAGCATTTCCATGCCAATCGTGCCTTGCCCTGCAATGACCAGTGGGTGATCGAACGGTGGGACAAACGTATAACCTTGCTCGTGAGCCAAGCGTTCCGCTTCGGCTTTGGCTTCATCAAAGTTGTTGCCATGCAAAATCACCAAACCGCCAAAACCGCGCACCGCTTCGACTTTGATATCAGGGGTAGTTTTAGGCATCACAATGGTGGTTTTAATGCCTAATTTTGTTCCCGATAGAGCCATTCCCTGCGCGTGGTTGCCTGCTGACGCAGCAATCACCCCTGCTTGTTTTTGCACCTCAGATAAACTCGACACCATATTATAAGCGCCGCGTAATTTAAAAGAGTGCACAGGCTGGCGATCTTCACGCTTGAGCTGAACGCGATTTTTGATGCGCGCCGATAAGCGGGGCATATCCTGCAGTGGCGTCACCGTTGCGACGTCATACACGGGGGCGCGCAGGATCTGGCGCAGATAATCTGCGCCAGTTTGAGTTGCGTTACCTGAGTCGCTCATCCGCTAGCCCTCGAGCTTAGATTTGTCTCGAACAGCCCCTTTATCAGCGCTGGTGGCCATACTTGCGTAGGCTTTCAATGCCAAAGAGACTTCACGCTGGCGATTGACAGGTTTCCAACCGAGCTGGTCTTGTTTTACGCGGCGCTCAGCCAGTTCAGCTTCTGAAACGTTGAGCGTAATGGAGCGGTTTGGAATATCGATGGCGATAATATCCCCAGAGTTCACCAAACCTATCGTTCCGCCGTTTGCAGCTTCTGGAGAAACGTGACCAATTGATAAACCAGAAGTGCCCCCAGAGAAACGACCGTCAGTCAGTAGCGCGCACTCTTTGCCTAGCCCCATTGATTTGAGGTACGTGGTTGGGTAAAGCATTTCTTGCATACCCGGGCCGCCTTTCGGGCCTTCATAGCGGATGACGACAACATCACCAGCCTTCACTTTACCACCTAAAATACCTTCAACGGCACTTTCTTGGCTTTCAAAGACCACGGCTGGGCCTGCAAATTTCAGGCTACCTTCATCAACCCCTGCTGTCTTGACAATACAGCCGTCAACGGCAATGTTGCCTGATAGGACGGCTAGGCCACCATCTTGGCTAAAAGCATGCTCTTTGGTACGAATACAGCCTTCTTTGCGATCGTCATCAAGGCGATCCCAGCGACACTGTTGTGAGAAGGCTTTAGTGGTACGAATGCCCGCAGGACCGGCACGGAAAAAGGTTAAGACGTCTTCGTCGTCCGTTTGCATGATGTCGTATTGAGCCAACTGCTCTTTCATCGATAAACCCAACACGGTGCGAGTTTGATTGTTGATGAGACCGGCGCGATCCAATTCACCAAGAATCGCCATCACGCCACCCGCGCGGTGCACATCTTCCATGTGATATTTTTGAGTCGATGGCGCGACTTTACACAGATGAGGTACGCGGCGTGACATGCGGTCGATATCACTCATGTCAAAATCGATTTCACCTTCTTGAGCGCCTGCTAATAGGTGCAATACGGTGTTGGTTGAGCCGCCCATAGCAATATCGAGCGCCATCGCATTTTCGAATGCGGCTTTGTTGGCAATATTACGCGGCAAAGCAGATGCATCATCTTGCTCGTAATAACGCTTGGTTAATTCAACAATGCGTTTACCTGCGTTGATGAAGAGCGCCTCACGATCGGCATGCGTGGCCAACATCGAACCATTACCTGGTTGAGAAAGCCCCAACGCTTCGGTGAGACAGTTCATCGAGTTGGCGGTAAACATGCCAGAACAAGAACCACAGGTTGGGCAGGCCGAGCGTTCAATTTGTTCACTTTGTGCATCGGAGACTTTAGGGTCAGCGCCTTGGATCATCGCATCGACTAAATCGAGTTTGATGATTTGATCAGAAAGCTTGGTTTTACCCGCTTCCATTGGCCCGCCAGAAACAAAGATGACGGGAATATTAATGCGCAGTGCCGCCATCATCATCCCAGGGGTGATTTTGTCGCAGTTGGAAATGCAGACCATCGCATCAGCGCAGTGTGCATTAACCATGTACTCGACAGAGTCTGCGATCAACTCGCGTGAGGGCAGTGAGTACAGCATGCCGCCATGTCCCATGGCGATACCATCATCTACCGCGATGGTATTAAATTCTTTGGCGATGCCGCCGGCTTTTTCGATTTCACCCGCAACCAATTGCCCCATATCTTTGAGGTGCACGTGGCCCGGTACGAATTGAGTGAACGAGTTAACCACCGCAATAATCGGTTTACCGAAATCTTCATCTTTGACGCCAGTGGCGCGCCATAATGCGCGCGCTCCAGCCATATTACGTCCGTGTGTCGTCGTTGCGGATCTATACTTTGGCATTGTCTATCGTCCTCTATTACTTCGGTTGTGGGTACACGTAATCCAACCAGCCCCACTTGTCTTCAGTGGTGCCGTTAAATAGGCCAAAGTAAGCTTCTTGCATCACTTTCGTGATTGGCCCACGTTTGCCCTCTCCAACCGTAATTTGGTCTACGCTCCGTACTGGGACGATTTCGGCGGCGGTGCCAGTCATAAAAATTTCGTCAGCAAGGTAGAGAGCTTCACGCGCAATGTTTACTTCACGCACTTCGTAACCCATCTCTTTAGCCAGCGTCATGATCGAATCACGCGTGATACCCGGCAAGATGGAGCTGGTGGTTGGTGGCGTGAGCAGCACACCGTTTTTGATGACGAAAATGTTTTCGCCTGCACCTTCAGATAAATAACCATCCACGCTTAAGGCGATACCTTCGGCATAGCCATGACGACGAGCTTCACCACCGACAAGCAGAGACGATAAATAGTTACCACCCGCTTTGGCTGCGGTTGGAATGGTGTTTGGCGCAGCGCGATGCCAGCTAGAAACCATCGCATCCACACCATTTTCTAGCGCTTCATCACCTAAGTAAGCACCCCAAGGGAAGGCGGCAATGATTAACTCCATTTCAGTGTTCACTGGGGGGCAAACGCCAAGGCCGACGTTGCCAACAAAGCCAAGTGGGCGAATGTAGGCTGAATCCAGTTTATTGACGCGCAATGTTTCACGTGTCGCTTCCATGATCTCTTCTATCGTATAGGGGATAGGGAAACGGTAAATTTTTGCTGAATCTTTCAGGCGTTGAGCGTGCTCTTTATGACGGAAGACGATTGGACCTTTAGGAGTGTTATAACAACGCACACCTTCAAACACCGAGGTGCCGTAGTGCATTGCGTGTGTCAGTACATGAACGTTTGCATTTGCCCACGGAACCATTTCACCGTTGAACCAAATGTAATCTGCAGTTTTTGTTGCCATTTATTGCCTTCCTTATGCACAAATCTTTTGTTGTAAATTGTTATTCGGTAGTTCGTTATTTTTTATTGGGGTGACATCGACACTGCGAATATCCCATAATTTTTCAATTTGATTGATCAGTGTGCTGATGGGGCGATCACTATCAACAATGATTTCAACACTGGCGACTTTGCTGGCGTGGTTTTGCGTTGCGGCCACTTGTTTTATCACAAATCCACGATGGCGAATCACGCGCAGAACACGCTCTAATAGCACCGGTTTATCATCGGCTTTGATGTCTAATAGGTATCTATCCATTAGGTGTTCTCCAACATATCACTATTTGAGGCGCCCGGTGGTACAAGCGGCCATACGTTTTCTTCTTCATCAATCAAAACGTGAAGCAGATAAGCTGTTTTGCTGGCCAGCATTTCTTTAAGTGCTGGTTCAACTTCTTCTTTTTTGGTGATGGTTTTGCCAGGAATATCGAACGCCTTAGCTAGCATCACGAAATCTGGGTTGTCATCCAAAATCGTTTCACTATGGCGGCCATCAAAGAACAGCGATTGCCATTGGCGCACCATACCCAAACGGTGGTTGTTCAGTAGTACCATCTTGACCGGGATTTGGCGGCGCTTGAGCGTACCAAGTTCTTGAACATTCATCATGAACGAGCCATCCCCGGAAATGAGAATGGATTGATCATCTGGGCGAGCAACGGCAGCACCCATTGAGGCGGGCAACCCAAAGCCCATAGTTCCAAGGCCAGCTGAGGTGATGAAGTTCTGTGGAGCACGCGGCTGAATGTGCTGCGCGGCCCACATTTGATGTTGGCCAACGTCGGTTGAGACGATGGCTGAATCGGGCATCATGTCGGACAGTTGTTTGAGTAACAATGGCGCAAAAATGAGATCGCCCGGGTGGTCATAGCGCCACTTAAAGCCACTGCGCAAACTTTCACTGTGGTGAACCCACGGTGCGATATCGCGCGTCAGTTCCAGTTGTGGAAGAATGAGATTGATGTCACCACGTAGTGACGCATTGGCGATCCGGAGTTTATTAAACTCGGCCGCGTCAATATCGATATGAATCACTTTGGCGTGTGGCGCAAAAGTATCCAGCTTTCCCGTTACTCGGTCATCAAAGCGCGCTCCAACCACAATCAGCAAATCACACTCTTGAACGACCAAGTTTGCCGCCTTAGTCCCGTGCATACCAAGCATGCCAAGGTAGTGCGGGTCATGGCGCTCAATCGTGCCCAAGCCTTTTAAAGTGCTTACTGATGGCATCGGATTGAGGCGTAAAAACTCGCGTACGGAATCGGTCGCTTTGGCCAGTTGAACGCCACCGCCAACATACAATACAGGACGAGAGCTTTGTGAAAGCAGTTGTTGCGCTGCGTGAAGCTGCTCTTGGCTGGCAACTGGCATGGCTGGCGCAGTGAACGCAGGTAGCTCAGTCACGGGGGTTTTTGCCAGTTGTACATCTTTAGCGATATCCACAATCACCGGGCCGGGACGACCCGCTTTCGCTACCTCAAAGGCTTCGGCAAGGGTGGGTGCGAGATCGTGGATATCGGTAACGAGGTAGCTGTGTTTGGTGCAAGAGAGTGACATACCAATCACGTCCATCTCTTGAAAAGCATCGGTACCAATGTGCGAGCTTGCGACTTGGCCGGTGATGGCGACGAGGGGGATTGAGTCAAGAAATGCATCGGCAAGACCGGTGACCAAATTGGTCGCTCCAGGTCCTGAGGTGGCCATGCACACCGCGACATCTTGTGTAGAGCGCGCCATGCCAATCGCCGCCATGGCTGCACCTTGTTCGTGGCGACAGAGGATGTGTTCTACACCGCCATCGTATAATGCATCATAGATTGGCATGATAGCGCCGCCGGGATAACCAAAAACGGTTTTGATTCCCTGCTGCTTTAATGCGGCTACAACCAGTTGTGCTCCTGTCATCGTAACCCTCCCAAACTGTGTATGGCACAGTAAACCATGTTGTGTTTGCACTTCATGTGCGCTCCCATTCTTCCTGTCATATCGGGTTGGGTAATCACCAACCAGTATGAACTTTTTAGTTTAATAGTTGTAAAAAAACCCCCGGACTTTTCAGTGCGGGGGTCTTTTGAATCTGGTGGTTATTTTGCGCCCACTAGCCCCCGCGCGGAATCAATAATGACCACGATAATCAGG
>NZ_NDIM01000294.1:0-16527 GCF_002241375.1 Vibrio sp. V19_P1S1T109
GGCTAGGTGCGTCCCTTCACATTACTCCGATTTAATCTGCTCATTTTGAAATGAGAAGTGCATAAAATTATTAACGTTCGATTAAACTTATGTAGATTGACAATGTTATTTTTGCCGAGGTTGAGCATGCTATTTAACAAGAAAATGCAAAAAGAAAATGATGATTTGAAGGCTCAGATAGCTGCATTACAAGCACAGCAAAGACTTGAGCAACAAAAGTGGCAAGATGAAATTCAGCAGCTAAAAGAACAGCTGGCCTTATTGCGTACATCAACTCAATTAGAGTCTGATTTGATGGCCAGCCATTTGAGTGGTAGCCACATGCTAGAAGCCATCCGTTCTGGTCTAGCTCACAATGCTGAGAATTTATTGCGTGAGAACGAATCACTGAAGCAACTGAATAGTATTTTTGGTCAGACAAGCACAGCAATTAATCACTTATCTTCTCGAGCAGAAAAAATTGCAGAATACGCTCACGCTAGTATGGAGTCGGTGACTGTTCTAGATAAAACAACCATTTCGATTGGCCAGTTAGTCGGCACGATCCAAGAGATTTCGCAACAGACCAATTTATTGGCACTGAATGCAGCTATTGAAGCGGCACGCGCAGGTGAAGCGGGTCGAGGTTTCGCGGTCGTGGCCGATGAAGTACGGGCATTAGCTTCCAAAGCCAATGATGCCAGCACTAAGATTGAATCTTTAGTTGGGCAAGTTCAGAACCAAACGGAAAGTATTAAAGGTTCAGTGAATCAGAGTCAAGAATGTGCAATCGAAGTAGAAAATGCTTCAAATGAATTAAAACAGACGGTAACAATCGTTTTAGACAAATCAAAACAAATGCAAGAAGTTATTCGTATTGCGACGGCGTGTTCTTTCCTTGATACGGTGAAATTGGATCACGCAGTTTGGAAAAATGAAGTGTACGATCACATCCTCAATCGTCGGTTTGAACATGGGATGAATACTCATCAAGAGTGCCGTCTAGGTAAATGGTATTTTGAGGGTGATGGTGCGCGTGAATACAGCCAGCTTCCCAGCTTTGCTGGTTTGAATGCTCCTCATAAATTGGTGCATGATTCAGGAAAGAGTGCACTGAAGTCTGGTCAGAATGGTGATTGGACACAACTGATTAAGCAAGTTGATACTATGGAATTGGCCAGTAAATCGGTGGTTGATTCGATAGACCGATTACTAAAAGAGGTAGTAAACACACATTAAACTCAGACGGTATTACGTAAAATAGATAGGTGTCCGATCGCTCTTCTGCTACAGTGGCGCGCTATTTCTTCACAGTCTGTCATCTTGATGGCACTGGAAATCTAACCCTAGGATCTATTTTGACCAATAACGATATTTTACGCCGTATTCGCTACACTTTTGACTTTAAAGACTCAGCTATGGTTGAGATTTTTGCTGCGGCGGACGGCTGCGTTACTCAAGAGCAAGTGACTACTTGGCTAAACAAAGAGACGGAATCTGTGTTGAGTGATGTGGATCTAGCGATATTTCTCAATGGTTTAATCAATACAAAGCGTGGTAAACGCGATGGTGAACAACCTCAGCCTGAAACACGCTTAACCAATAATATGATTTTCATGAAATTGCGTATTGCGCTGGATATGAAAGCAGAAGATATTTTAGACACATTAGCTTTTATCGATTTTCGTTTAAGTAAGCACGAGCTCAATGCATTTTTCCGCAAGCCTGACAATAAACACTACCGTGAATGTAAAGATCAGATCCTGCGTAATTTTTTAATGGGTGTTCAGCGTCAACTGCGTCCAGAAGATAAACGCGAATATCAAGAAAAAATCGATTAAACCAAAGAAATCTCCTGTAAGTCATTAGGGATCTCTTCATTGAAAAAAGCCATGTTGACATGGCTTTTTTACTTAGTGATCAACGATCTTCATTCTGACGCTTACGAATATCAGTTTTACCTCTTCTTGCTAAACTTTAAAGCGGTCCACCAACTCATAGAGTTCGTTGGCTCGGCTATTCAACTGCTGGCTACCCGCTTGGTTCTGATTAGCCAGTTCAGCCGATTGACTACTTTGATCAGATATCACCACAATGCGCTCTGATATCTCTTGCCCAACAATACTTTGCTCTTCTGTTGCAGTTGCGATCAGCGCGTTCATATCCATAATCGTGGCAATAGAGTCTTGAATTTTTTGTAATGCTGTCGATGCGGCATTGGCTTTTTCTACGGTGCTTAAGCTACGGCTTTGGCTTGAATCCATCGCTTTAACTGCGGCATCAGAGGCATTTTTCAGTTGCCCGATCATGGCATGAATTTGCCCTGTACTGTCTTGGGTACGGCTGGCTAATTTTCGGACTTCATCCGCTACCACGGCAAATCCTCGTCCTTGCTCGCCCGCGCGAGCCGCTTCAATAGCTGCGTTTAACGCCAGTAGATTGGTTTGTTCCGCAATATCTTGGATAACCGCAAGTAGAGACGAAATGTTTTTCACATCGCCTTCCAGTTTTGAAATCACAAGGCTCGCTTCAGCGACCTCTTTGGCGAGATCCTGTACCGATTTTGCTGCCGAATCAACGATTTCATGGGCATCTTTGGCGTTGTCATCAGCATCTTTTGCCGACTGAGCGGCATGATGGGCGTTGTTCGAGATCTCTGTTGCAGTCGTGGTCATTTCTGTCATCGCTGTCGCTACTTGATCGGTCTCTTCACGTTGCCCTGATGCAATGGCGTCAACTTGTTGTGCTCGTTGTGTCATGTCATTGGTTTCATCCACAACCTGTTGCCCAACTTGGTGTACGCGCGCAATGATACTTTGCAAGCTGGAGACAAAGGCATTGAAGTTATCACTTAATCTTGCAAATTCAGGGGCGTTGAATTTTTCCATTCTTGCAGTTAAATCAGCGTCACCGCTTGCAAATGAACGAATCGATAAATCAAATAGCTCGAGAGGACGCATGATACTGCGATTTAAAATGATGGCGAAAAAACCGACGATGAGGATAATGATCAAGCTCATCAAACCGATATTGACTAAACTGCTTTGCATATTTTCCGCAGCGAGTGTTTCCATGTTGGCGATTACGGCATCAATGTCATCGGTGTAAAAGCCAGTGCCTATCGTTAGATCCCACTGTGGTAAATAGGTAGAATAGGCCAATTTAGGTAGTGGTGTCGTCTCTCCCGGCTTGGGGAAATAGTAGGTAGTGAACTTATCTACTTTGGCATTTTTGATTAAATCTTGGATTAAATAGTTGCCATGCGTATCTTGCATGTTCCAAAAGTTATCGCCTAAACCAGCATTACTTTGGCCCAGTAGTAGTCGATCCCCTTTGCTATTGTAGCCAAAGATATAGCCACTATTTTCAAAAGCGATGTCACGCAGTATGGTGATGGCTTCGCTGAGGGGAGCGTTCTTTTGTTTGAGTGATTTGAGCGCTGTATCGGCAATTTGCAGATATGAACGCAGCTCATTTTGTTTCATCTCCATCATGCTAGCGCGGGTAGCGGCCATTTGTTCGTGATTCAGTTTTTGTGTTTCTGAAAAACTGAGATACATCATACTTAACGAAATAATCAGTAGCGGAACAATGGATAGCACATAGAGTCTTTGGCGAATAGTCAGGCTCATGGTTATTTCCTGTTGTTATGTTATTGGCCTTGGTACTTTAACTGACGGTTGACATGCTCGTTGTTGTTATAAATATAGCTTAGCTAAGTTTGCGGCACCGCGTCTTACAAAGAGCATATTTTCATATGAAAAATGGGTGTTATGTCAAATTGGAATGCTAAGTAGAGTTGTTATGCCCTCTATGACTTGCCAGTGGCTTTCATTTCACTGGTTTAAGCTTAATTTCTATATAGAGTATAGATAGGCTGTGATATACTCCGCGCCCACTTTACTTTCGAAGAGCCAGTGACCATGAGCCTGAAAAATGAAATTCAACAACTCAATAACCGTTTAGATACGTGTCGCCATAAGCTCGATGCGGCTAAAGGTCGTGGCGATCAAGTAATGATCAGCAAATTTACCGATGAAGTAGAGCAACTGACGAAAAAGCTCGCTCAAGCAAAACACAAGCAAAATTATACGGTGAGCAAAGAGCGTAAGAGTTTGCTCGATATGCCATTTTCTCGTGAGTTGACCAAAGCCGAACAGGCGGATTTAGGTCAATTGAAAAAGTCAGTTAAAGGTTTAATCGTGGTACACCCGATGACAACAATGGGCAAAGAACTGCGTTTAGAAGTGATGACTGGTTTCGCTCCAAAAACCTTCTAACCATCATTTTTTACGACAGAAAAGAGCCAGATAATCTGGCTCTTTTTGATCGTACCTGCGACTCAATAGCCCATAAGTTGCAATAAATTCTCGGCGGTGTGGATTGCCTCTTTGCGGTTAGCAATATTCAGTTTTTGGTATAGGTTGCGGATGTGGGTTTTGATGGTGGTTCCTGCGACATCCAGCTCTTGTGCAATTTGCTCATTGCTAAACCCAGAGTAGATAAGCCCCAAGACTTGCCATTCACGTTGAGTGAGTGGGCTGGTACGAACCAGCTCAGGAATATTTGGGTGATTAACCAGCTTCTCAACAAACTCTTCGTCGAAATGGACTGATCGGCTGCGCTGAGTGGTAGAGATCTCTTTCATTAACTGTTGTGCGCGGTGGCGTTCCAGATCTCCCAATTCGGATCGGCTAGAGAGTTTTTCCAATAAGTGGCCGATCTGCGAACCATCGATTAAAAAGTTACCCACCATACCCGTCTGATTGGTTAGCTGTAGCGCTTCTTTGAGTTTTTCTTTCGCCACTTCTTCGTTGTGCACTGTGGTGGCTAGAACGGCTTCGAGGATCAAATTACGGTTTAGGTCAGTAATCAACTGATAAGTTTGCGCTTCGTGCTGCATAAACGTCAAAGTTTGAGTCGCATCTTCCAAATGACCTAAGTGAATCTGAACTCGAGCAATATTACGCCATTGAAGCTGTGAAAAGTGATTGCATGCTTTTTCTGGTCGAATGGTGGTCTTGAGCCACTGCAACATTGCTTCATCATTGCCACGAGCTTGCCAAAATAGAATCAGTGAGAGCGAAGCATTCGCCGTCCAGTCTACGTGATAAGTCGATTGTTTCAGTAAGTGCTGTATTTGTTCGATGAACTTACCCGCTTTATCGAGTTCACCACGGCCAATAGCAATACGCGCCAGCATTGAATAACTGTGCAGATGCTTGCTTGGAGAGTGGTTGCCCAATACGCGTAGTCCTTTATAAGCGCACTCTTCCGCTTCATCCAAGCGGTTCCAGCACCACAGGATTTGGGCACGTATCCGTAGTAAGAACTCATGCAATGGCACTTGCTGTAATTGCTGCTCTTCAATTAATTTGAAGGCAATATCTTGTACTTCAAAAGCGGCTTGCACATAACCTTGGGCAATCAAGATCTCGCTTTGCTGTAGTAATGCCCATAGCGCTTGGTGGTAAACCTGATACTGGCGTGCCAGCTTTTCGGTTTGTTGCATCATCGAGAGTGCGCGGCTTAATTGACCGAGCACGTGGTTCACTTCGCCGACGACTGAAGTGGCGACAATACGACTGCGGTAAACGGTGTGATCCAGTTGGCTTAGCGCTAATTCCGCCAGTTCTAAGGCTTTTTCTGGCTCATTTTGGTTGATCGCGACTTGAGCACGCAGGGCATTGAATTCGCCTTGTTCTTTGGTGCTGAGCTGAACATTAAGCGCTTTCATCTCGTTGGTCGATTTGGTCAGCAGATCCCCAACGTCAAAGTAGCGGTGCTGACTTTGAGCCAGCCAAGCTTGTAGCATACACAGTTTAGGCTCGCGATAGAGTTGGGCCGGAGAGAGTTGGTTAATGGCCTCTTCGAGAGCCAAAAGCTCGCCTTGGTTGAACATCTTCCAGCCAAATTGCGTCAAGATAGTAGCGAGTAAGTCAGTATCGTTGGCGAGCGTGGCGTGACGCAACGCTTGATGAGGTGTAGCTTCTTGCAACCAAGCGTGCGCGGCGGCACGGTGCAGATCGTGCTCCTGCTGCGGGATGCGCGCCAAGCGTTCATGAGAGAGGAATTCCGCAAATAAGTTGTGGAACCGGTACCAGTTGTGCTCACCTTCCAGTGGATAAATGAATAAACCATAGCGGTTGAGCGACTCAATCATGCTCAGCGCGTCGTCACGTTTGGTGAGTGCAGAGACTAACACGTCATTAAAGTGATCGAGCACCGAGCATTGCATCAAAAATTGGCGCGTTTCTTTATCCAGCAGATCAAACACTTCCTCAACTAAGTAATCCCATAAATGTGCATGATTAAACTGCGATACCGACTCCGCTGTCTGCGCCAACGTGCGCTTTTGGTGCTGTGCTTGTAAGGCAATCAATTGCAGTGCAGAGGGCCAGCCTTCGACATAGGTGCACAAGTTGTTGGCAGTATCATCATCCACGCCATCAGAGACCCGTTGATTAAAGAAGCGTGTTGTTTCTTCGGTATCAAAGGCGAGTAGCTCGTTACCAATTTCGATCATCAAATCGCGTACGCGCAAGTTGGCCGTGCCTAATGGTGGTGTGGCACGGCTAGTGACGACCAGCGTTAGGTTGTCTGGCATGTGTTTGAGGAAAAAGCGCATCGCTTCGTGGATATCGTCATCGGCGATCAAATGGTAATCATCGAGAACCACATAGCACTCTTTGTTAAAGCCAGACATTTCCGAAAACACTTCACTAAATAGCGAATGTAGAGAAGAGAACTGGCGTCGCTCGGCCAGTTTTTGGGCATTTGGACAACTTTGCTGAGTCGCTTTATTAATCGCTTGCAGTAAGTAGTTGATAAATCGGAACGTATCATTATCGCTTTCATCGATGCTATACCAACCCACATTGGTCTTGTCAGATAACCATTGGGCCGCCATGGTGGTTTTTCCATAACCAGCAGGCGAACGAAATAGCACGAGCTTGTAGCAAGGTGCTTGGGCAAGCAGCTCTAACACACGTGGGCGAACGATGGCGTTGTGTAGGCGGCCGGGGCGAGTAAGCTTAGAAGGTATCCACATCTTCCAGATTCCATTTATTGTTCTTGTTACTGACTTTAAAGCTGATTGTAGCTTTGGAGGTGCTTAGTAAGAAGAGCATCATTATTTAGGAGTTCACAAGTGAACTATCACTCATTTTGTATGGATGTTACTTGATGTCGTGACGCACGTTTATTGATCCATCCCGAGATTCTTGCAGGATTCACATTTACTCATCATCTACGCCCTGTAATTGTGACTTTAATCACTAAAACTTCTTTGTTATGCGCTATATAAAAACTGAGCATGTACAAAATCTCATGTAATTTGTAAATGAAGCTCATTTTTTTGAGAGCCAATTCTCATATTGAGAGATTGATATTCTTGATCGAAACCTTAGCGTCATGAGCGGTATTTAGGCTAGTGAGCAAGGTGATGTGATCACAATCACTGCTTATGAACCGCTATGTGCAACGAATGAGAGATAGATCACTGCGACTCTGGTGCTCGCCCTCTACGCCCTGAGCCCTCCTCCTAAACGAGGTCATTTTTAGGAGGATGCCGACCTTGCGTAGCTGATGCACGATATGCCGAAGATGAATTAAAACGACTAAGTGAGATTTCGCTAATGAAACCTACGCAACAGAAGAAGTTTGATAAAGCTTCGTTCCAAGACAACGTAAAGAAACACCTGACTGCCACCTACGCTACCACCATTGAAAATGCAGATAGCCGTTCATGGTATCTCGCAATGGGGCGCGCACTGGCTGAATTAACGATGTTTGATCTACTCGAAACTGAGCAAGACGAGCGCATTGTTAACGCTAAGGGTCTGAACTACTTATCACTTGAGTTCTTGATTGGCCGTTTAACTGGCAACAACCTCATCAGCATGGGCCTGTATGAGCAAATCACGGAAGCGATGGCTGATTTAGGTCAGAACCTAACGGATTTATTAGAAGAAGAACGTGACCCATCCTTAGGTAATGGTGGTTTAGGGCGACTTGCGGCATGTTTCATGGATTCGTGCGCTGCGCAAGAGTACCCAACCGTAGGTTATGGTTTACATTATGAATATGGTTTGTTTAAGCAATCTTTTAGTGAGGGCCACCAACAAGAAGCTCCTGATGAGTGGCGTTGTGTTGAAGGCTACCCGTGGGAAGTGGCACGACCACACCTAGCACAAGAGATTGGTTTTTACGGCCATGTTGACGTTATCAATGACAATGGCGTGGAAAAACGCCGTTGGATTCCGAGTATGTTTGTCCAAGCAATGCCTTGGGATTTACCGATCGTCGGCTATGAAAGCGACACGGTTTACCCACTTCGTTTATGGGAATGTCGCGCAATTGCGCCTTTCTCACTGGCTGATTTCAACAACGGTAACTACTTTGAAGCACAGCATGCCTTGATTGATGCAGGCAACATTACCAAAGTACTTTATCCAAACGATAACCACGAAAAAGGCAAGACACTGCGTTTGATGCAGCAATATTTCCATAGCGCGGCGTCAATGCGTGACATTTTGCGTCGTCATGCGGCGGCGGGTCATGACATTGCTGATCTTCCTAAATATCAAACCGTTCAGCTAAACGATACTCACCCAACGATTTCCATTCCTGAATTGATGCGTATCTTGATTGATGAGAAAGGTATGGGCTGGGATGAAGCATGGGCGATCAGCTCAAAAACGTTCGCCTACACCAACCATACGCTACTGCCTGAAGCACTCGAAACCTGGAGCGAGTCGTTGATCCAGCGTTTGCTTCCTCGCCATATGGAAATCATTTACGAAATCAACCACCGCTTCCTGCAAGAAGTACGAGCCAAGTGGCCGGGTGATGTGTCGAAACAGCAAAAACTCTCCATCATTCAAGATGGTTTCCACCGTGTAGTGCGTATGGCAAACCTTTGTGTGGTTGGCTCTTACGCTGTGAACGGTGTGGCAGCGCTGCACTCTGAGTTGGTAAAACGCGATCTTTTCCCAGAATTCCACGAGCTTTACCCAACACGTTTGCACAACGTAACAAACGGCATTACGCCGCGTCGCTGGTTGAAATTTTGTAACCCAGGTTTGTCGGCGCTTATTTCGGAAAAAATTGGCACTGAGTGGCCAGCGCACCTTGACCAGCTAGAAGCGATTGCGCAATACGCTGACGATGCGAAATTCCAAAAAGAATTTATGGCGGTTAAGAAACACAACAAGCAGCGTCTGGCTGATTGGGTATCAGAGAACATGGGTATTGAGCTTGATACCAATGCCATCTTTGATGTTCAGATCAAACGCTTGCATGAATACAAACGTCAGCATTTGAATATGTTACATATTCTCTCTTTGTATCATCGTTTAGTGAATGACCCAACGTTCGATATGACGCCGCGCGTGGTGTTCTTCGCGGCTAAAGCGGCACCGGGTTACCACCTAGCTAAAGAGATCATCTACGCCATCAATAAAATTGCGGAAAAAGTGAATAACGATCCGCGCATTGGTAACAAGCTAAAAGTAGTTTTCATTCCTGATTACCGCGTGAGCATAGCTGAAATCATCATTCCTGCTGCCGATGTATCCGAGCAAATTTCTACCGCAGGTAAAGAAGCATCCGGTACCGGTAACATGAAAATGGCGCTAAATGGTGCTTTAACCATAGGTACGATGGATGGTGCAAACGTGGAAATTCGTGAGGAAGTGGGTGATGACAACATCTACATCTTCGGTTTGGAAGTGGACGGAGTCGAAGCATTAAAAGCCAGTGGTTATAACCCATATGATTACTACAATGCGGATCCGCTGCTTAAGGCTTCACTGGATTTGTTGGTGGGTGAAGAGTTTACCCCAGGCGCTCCGGGTAAATTGAAAGCCACGTTCGATAGCTTGCTTGATGGTGGTGATCCATACCTAGTGCTGGCTGACTTCGCTTCGTATGTACAAGCGCATCAGGCGATGGACAAGCAGTACCGTGACCAGGCTGGCTGGGCGAAGAAAGCGATTCTTAACACCGCGTTGGTGGGTAAGTTCAGCTCTGACCGCAGTATCCGTGACTACGTTAACAACATCTGGAAATTAGAAACCGTTAAACGTTAATTTTCAAGTAAGCCAAGGCCTTAGAGCCTTGGCTCTATGATGACTCATTATAATAAAACCCTACCCATTTGAAGGGGAAAGAAGTCCCTTCGGAGAAAGCGATGAAACAACTAAACGCATTAAAACAAGTAGCGGCGATGGCGAACATTGCCGACAGCTACATAAGCGCGTGGGGCGACGAAGCGAAAGTGGAAGATGAAACCATTATCCGCTTATTGGCGTCTTTGGGCTATGACACAACCAATGATGAAACGCTGCTGAAATCAGCAGAAAAGAAACACAAGAAAGATGTATTGGATCCTGTTCTCGTTATTCGTGAAGGTGAAGCGGTGGAAGTGCCACTTTATCTAGGTGCCAGCGCACGTGAAAGCGAATTTAACTGGCGCTTAGAAACCGAACAAGGAGAGGTACTTGAAGGCTATCTTCAATCGCAAGTCGTTCGTGATGAACGCGCTGAGGGTGGCCCTTTAGTGTTTGCATTGCCAAGCGATTTAGCATGGGGATATCACAAACTGTTGGTGACACGGAAACGCCGTAAAACACCGTATGAGCTCACGCTGATAGTGACGCCAAAAGCCTGTTACAAACAAGCACCTATTACTGAAGGTAAAAAATTGTGGGGCCCGAGTGTGCAGCTTTACACGCTGCGTACTCAGCACAACTGGGGTATTGGTGATTTTGGAGACTTAAAACAGTTAGTGGCGGATATTGCCTCTCGTGGCGGCGATTTTGTCGGCCTTAACCCGATTCATTCTCTCTTTCCTGCAAACCCTGAAGGAGCGAGTCCTTACAGCCCATCGTCACGCCGTTGGCTCAATATTTTATACATAGACGTGAGTTCAGTGCCTGAATTTGCTTTGAGTGCGGATGCGCAGCAAAAAGTAGGCAGTGCGGAGTTTCAGCAACGTCTTCAGAAAGTACGTGAAGCGCATTGGGTAAACTACACCGAAGTTGCAACATTAAAAATGAGTGTCTTGCCACTCCTGTTCACCGAATTTAAAAAACGCCATTTAGATAAAAATAGCGATCGCGCACAAGCCTTTTTGAATTTCGTTGAAGAAGGTGGTGAGAGCTTAGTGCACCAAGCGGCATTCGATGCGCTGCATGTCGATTTACATGCCCAAGATCCGAATGTATGGGGTTGGCCAGTTTTCCCTGAAAAATATCGTCGTTTTGAAAACAGCGCAGTACAGAAATTTATCGAAGACAATCAAGATAAAGTTCACCTATACATGTACTTGCAGTGGATTGCTGATGGCCAAATTAATGAAGCCCAAGCACTCGCGGAAGAAAAAGGCATGGCGGTCGGCTTATACCGCGACCTTGCGGTGGGTGTGGCTGATTCAGGCTCTGAAACTTGGGCTGATGCCGGTAACTTGATTTTAGACGCCAGCATTGGCGCCCCGCCCGATATTCTTGGACCACTGGGTCAAAATTGGGGCTTACCACCGCTTAATCCACAAGTATTACAAGCAACCGCTTACGATGCTTATATCAAGCTGCTGCGCGCCAATATGAAACATTGTGGTGCGCTGCGCATTGATCATGTACTTGGTTTACTGCGCTTGTGGTGGGTACCAAAAGGTGAAAATGCCACTAAGGGTGCTTACATCTACTACCCAGTACAAGATATGCTCGCGATTTTAGCGTTGGAATCTCACCGCCATAAATGCAGCGTGATTGGCGAAGATTTGGGCACAGTACCTGATGAAATCGTCGATATTTTAGCCGATGCGGGTGTTCACTCTTATAAAGTGTTCTTCTTTGAAACCGCAGAAGATGGCGGCTTTATCTCACCGAAACATTACGCCGCTCAGTCGATGTCGGCACTGTGCACACATGATATGCCAACGTTGCGTGGTTTCTGGCATTGCGATGATCTCAAAATGGGGAGCGAAATTGGTTTGTACCCCGATCAAGCCCAGCTCGAAGCCTTGTTTGAGGACCGTTTGAAATGTAAACAAGGCATTTTGGATTCGGTGGCATGGCATGGTTATTTGCCTGAGGGTGTGGGGCGCGACGCAAGCCTTGTTCCAATGGATTCATATTTAAGTGAGGCGCTGCAACTGCACGTTGCATCTGGTGCATCGACCTTGTTAAGTATTCAGTTAGAAGATTGGTTGGAAATGGATAAACCCGTTAATATTCCGGGTACCGTTAATGAGTACCCTAACTGGCGTCGTAAACTTTCAATGAATTTGGATGAAGTATTTGCACGTGATAATGTCAATCGCATTGCTGCACGTTTAACGGAAGTGCGAGCGAGTGTAAGTAAATAATCACTTACTGAATAAACCTTGATGTGACTTAGTGTTATCTTTCTTAATCATGGCATGAAGAATTTTAGTCTAGGTCACTCAATGTAACAGCAGAGTTCGGTACACTGAACCTCGCTAGTATGCCCGCCATTTTAGCGGGCATTTTTATACGTTTAAAGAAAGTTAGGTTAGGAGTAGGGATATGAAAACAAAAAAGCTTTCAAAGCTAAAGCAGGCATATAGCCAACTTTCCCATGCATCATTTACAGATCCATTCTCATTTTTAGGCCCTTACCTTGCACCCGATCAAGGTGCGCTACGCGTTTGGATGCCGGGTGCCGAAAAAGTTGAGCTGGTGGTGGAAAATCAACCCCGCATTCTGCTTGAGCGTGAAGATGAGTCGGGTTTCATCCTAAAATCAAATATTGATTTACGTTTTACCCACTACCAATTGGCGGTCGATTGGGCAGGTGTCGAACAGCTCATCGATGACCCATATCAGTACCATGGTTTATACGCTGAATATGATGATTTGCATACGCCGAAATCGATGTATCACCACATGGGTTCGCAGTTTGTGACCATGGAACGTGGTGGTAAACAAATCTCAGGTATCCGTTTTTTAGTCTACGCACCGCATGCAAAAGCGTGCAGTTTGATTGGCGCATTTAACCAATGGGATGGACGTCGTAATCCAATGCAGCGCCTTGATTACGGTATTTGGGGAATTTTCATGCCCAACTTACCCGAAGGTACGCAATACAAATTTGAATTGAAAGGGCCTCATGGTGAAGGGTTACCGCACAAAGCCGATCCTTGGGGTTACTACGCCGAGCAGTACCCTTCATTTGCCTCGGTAACATACGATCATCGGCGTTATGAATGGCAAGACCGTACGTGGCAAGCTCGCCCCATCACCGAAAAGCGCAAGCAAGCGCTCTCTTTCTATGAGTTGCACGTGGGCTCTTGGCGTCGTAATTCGGCGGGGGAATTTTTAAATTATCGTGAGCTGGCTGATCAACTGGTGCCTTATTTGGTGGATTTAGGCTATACCCATGTAGAGCTTATGCCCGTTTCTGAGCATCCATTCTATGGTTCTTGGGGCTATCAACCTGTTGGCTTATTTGCGCCAACGAGCCGTTTCGGTACGCCCGATGATTTTAAATATTTCGTGGATCAGTGCCACCAAGCTGGCCTTGGTGTGGTGCTCGATTGGGTTCCCGCACATTTTCCTGCCGATAGTCATGGCTTAGCCAATTTTGATGGCACCCCTTTGTTCCATGACCCTGATCCGCGCCGTGGTTGGCATCAAGATTGGAGTTCGTATATTTAC
The DNA here is from genome assembly GCF_002241375.1 of Vibrio sp. V19_P1S1T109. NCBI lineage: Bacteria > Pseudomonadati > Pseudomonadota > Gammaproteobacteria > Vibrionales > Vibrionaceae > Vibrio > Vibrio sp. V19_P1S1T109. The sequence goes on from NZ_NDIM01000294.1 coordinate 13,662, forward strand.
GACCTTGGCCGCGAACATGTGCGCCGTTTCTTAGTCTCGAATGCGTTATATTGGTTTGAACAGTTCCATATCGATGGCATTCGAGTAGACGCCGTTGCTTCGATGCTCTATCTCGACTACTCACGCAGCCATGATCAATGGATCCCAAATGTGGATGGCGGCAGAGAAAATTACGATGCGATTGCCACCTTAAAGTGGATGAACGAAGAAGTGTACAAACACTTCCCGAATGCTATGACCATTGCTGAAGAATCAACAGCTTTTCCCGGCGTTTCAGCGCCAACCTTTATGGGCGGCTTAGGCTTTGGTTTCAAATGGAATATGGGCTGGATGCATGACAGTTTGGCTTATATAAAAGAAGATCCCGTCCATCGTAAATACCATCACAACGTCATCACCTTCCCGTTAGTCTATGCACACAGTGAAAACTATGTGTTGTCGCTATCACACGATGAAGTGGTGTATGGAAAAGGTTCGATCCACAACAAAATGCCCGGCGATGAGTGGCAACAAACGGCAAACTTGCGTGCTTATATGGGCTATATGTATGGCCAGCCGGGTAAAAAACTCAACTTCATGGGCACTGAATTTGGTCAAACGGCAGAATGGAATCATGATGACCAACTTCAGTGGTTCTTATTGCAGTTTGAACGCCATCAAGGAGTGCAGAATTTAACGCGAGATCTCAATAAGATGTATCAAGCCGAGCCTGCACTTTTTGAGTTAGACAGTGAGCCTCGTGGCTTTGAGTGGCGCTTACAAGATGCGGCCGATGCGAGCATTCTTGCGCATGAACGCATGAGTGACTGCGGTGAACGTATTTTAATTATCACCAATTTTACCCCTGTTCCTCACCAAGCTTTTCGTTTAGGTATGCCTGTCAAAGGTGAGTATCAATTACTGCTTAATACAGATGATAGACACTATGGCGGTAGCGGTTTTGAAGTCAAAAACCGTGTACTGACGGAAAACGTTGAGAGTGAGGGTTTAGACCAATCTATTTTGGTCTGTGTACCGCCACTGGCAACTCTCTACTATAAGCTAGAGACAAGGGTATAGTTGTCAACCCCATTGCAATTTAATGAGTTGAATGGTTCCTTGTGAAGTCTCAACATCAAAATCCCGATTTACAGTGTGAATCGGGATTTTTACATCTGGTTGTCTCAGAATGAGGGTAAGTTTTTACCCATCGAAGCAATATTTTGCTCATGCTGGGCAGGTTTTTGCTCAATCAAAAATGCATACAATATAAGTGTTTGATTTTAAATAGTAATAGAGTTGGCACTGACTTTGCTCTATGACGAGTGAACTTGTTTCATACCATTCATCATTAAAGTAAGGAATTTGCAATGCCAACTCCATGTTATATCTCTATCGAAGGCGAAACTCAGGGCCTGATCACTGCTGGTGCTCTGTCTACTGATTCAATCGGTGATGCGTTCGTTGAAGGTCATGAAGACCAAATGTTGGTTCAACAATTTGACCACGTTGTAACTGTACCGACTGATCCACAATCAGGTCAGCCTTCTGGTCAACGTGTTCACAAACCATTTAAATTCACCGTAGCGCTAAACAAAGCGGTTCCTCTTCTTTATAACGCACTGGCGTCTGGCGAGAAGATGAAATCGGTTGAGCTAAAATGGTACCGCACTTCTATCGAAGGTAAGCAAGAGAACTTCTTCACTACTACACTCGAAAGCGCGTCTATCGTGGACATTCACTGTGAAATGCCACATTGCCAAGATCCAGCGAACGGCGACTTCACACAAAACGTTACGGTTTCTATGTCTTACCGTAAAATCCTGTGGGATCACGTGAATGCGGGTACTTCAGGCTCTGACGACTGGCGCAAGCCTGTTGAAGCGTAATCACGCTTAGTTTTTGGGTCGCTCACTCGTGTTTCATGTCCTTGGGGTGAGTGGCCCACACTAAAACCTTAAGCTCAGTACGTAGCCTAGTTATGTATTGAGCTTAAGGTTTTTCGACATTCAAATGTGGAAGGAAAAAAGATGGCAAGGTTAAGTTTTAGGCTCACCGTAGAGGGATTGGCAGACGACACGTTAGTGGTGCGTGAATACCAAGGTGTGGAATCGCTGTCTGATAGCGCGCAAGCGGGCCTGCGTTGCTACGGTTTTCGCTATGAGATAAAACTGGCCAGTCGTCAATCTGGCTTAACGGCGCTGGAGCTGGTGGACAAAACCGCTCAGCTTGAGATGTTGCGTGATGGCCTTGTCGTGCAGCGCGTGCACGGCATTGTGCGCCAGTTCAGTAAAGGCGATATTGGCCATCATCACACCTTTTATTCACTGACCTTAGTCCCGGCATTAGAGCGGTTATCACTGCGCCAAAACAGCCGTATTTTCCAGCTCAAAACCGTTCCCGAAATCCTCTCCATCGTACTGCAAGAAATGGGCATTAACGACTACGCCTTCTCGCTGAAGCGTGAGTGTGCTCAGCGTGAATTCTGCGTGCAGTACCGTGAGACGGATATCGACTTCTTGCACCGCTTAGCCGCCGAAGAAGGCTTGGTGTATCACTTCATTCATGAAGAGGGGAAACACACCCTCTTTTTCAGTGACGACAGCCAAAGCCTGATAAAGCGAGAAACGCCTATCCCTTACAACGCCCTTGCGGGTGGCGTGATGGAGAGCCCTTATGTGTCGCAATTAACGCAACACAGCCAAACCGAAGTGAGCCACAGCGCGCTGCAAGATTACAGCTTTAAAAAACCGAGCTACTCGTTTGCTCAGCAAGCGCAAGGGCGCGAGATGGATTACCAGCAAGCGACCTACGAACACTTTGATGCACCGGGTCGCTTTAAAGACGATGTCAGCGGCAAAGCCTTTAATCAAATTCGCTTAGAGTA
>NZ_NDIM01000379.1:0-16516 GCF_002241375.1 Vibrio sp. V19_P1S1T109
GTTATGGTTAATTATGTATTTTGTCGTTTTTCTTATACTAGGTTGTCGTTAATTTTATAAATGAAATAAGTCCTTTGTCATATAGTAAATCCATCGAAAGGAATTACTCCTTAGATACAAATTCCAGAGGTGGTACGGGTGTTACTCGTATCACTCCGGCAGCAAGCGAAGGTGTCATTGACACCCGTGGTATAGTCCCCCCGGCTATACCACGATCTTTTTTTCTACTCATCTCATCTTTACTGCAACACAATCACCGACCCAGCCTGTTTATTGAGTAAGTGCTATTCCCAAAATAAATTGATATTACGACTTTGAGTATTAATGAGTGTATCTACGCAAACATAGACAAATATGCGCAACTAACACAGCAGCCAATCTAATCAAGAAGGGAGATACAGCTTGATTGCAGGTCGGCGGAAAGTGAGTTCATATCCACACACCTGAATAAGCTTTATGATTAGGGTGACTGAATGTCGCTAACATCGCTGCAGCTTCAAGTCTTCAAGTCTTCAAGTCTTCAAGTGGGAAAGTTATCACTATTTATCAGGGGCGGTATTACTCGTTATCATCAACAAATTGGGTTGGCGATAAACCGAAGTGATGTTTAAATCTTTGGCTGAAATAAGACGGATCATTAAACCCACAATCAAAAGCGACTTGGGCGACTTTTCCTCCTGCAAGCAAATATTGGCACGCTTTCTCTAGTCGGATCTCATTTAGATACTCTTTGAATGTTTTATTGGTGATCGCTTTAAAACGACGCTGCAAACTACGCTCCGATACGAAGAGTGATTTAGCCGCACTAGAGGTACTAAATTCAGGATCTGAATAGTAATTGTGTACCAATTTTTCTACTTTTTTAAGCCACTCTTTTTCCGTTACATCAATAAACTTGTCCTCTGAATGCTCCTCTACGACGATCATTTCAGGTGCATCACTCACAAGCTCAACTGATGGCCAAGAAAGCTCAACTAAATTTCGTTCTGGCGATGAAAAAATATGTATTTCCCCACCACTGCGCTGTACTAACAGTTGCATCTCCTCTAGTTCAAAACCAGAGATACGCTTATCACTATTGATGGATTGCACCTGATCGCCACAGTCAATCATCACAATAAACAGTCTTTTCTCCCTTTCATAACAATGAATTTGTAGCTCTTGATTTCTATAAAGACGTTTTACCGCATCAGACAGTAGCGTATTGAAAATGATGTCTAGGTTAAAATGGGCAGATTCAATATAAGCTTGTTTAAGCTCATTGTTCACCGCCAACGAAATATTCGCTTTCGCGAACTCTTCACGCCATCCGTCCACACAAGAGTTCAAGATGATCGATAGGTCGTAGAGCAACTGAGTCGCTGTTTTATCATTTCTTACGTTACGAAGTAACGCCAGTTCACGTTTTACTTTTAAAGCTAAAGACTCAAGTCGCGCGAGTTGATGGAGTTGCGAGCGATAAATCAGCTGATTTAATGTAGGAGTAATAGAATCTAACATCTGTTCAACAACGATATGGCGAATTTGTAATTGCTTGCGCAACTGCTGGTTATTAGTCAAAACAATTTTGCTTTGATGCCGTAGTTGATCCGTTTTCAAGGCCACCTGAGCTTTTAACTTTCGGTTTACTTTGGTAACCCAACGAGAACGCCACCATGAAGCAAAAGCAATAAGGCCTATAGAAAGGCAAAGGTAAAGAACAATCGCCCATGAAGACCAATACCACGGATTATCCACAATAAATGATAGACTGTTTATCATACTGTTTTGCGGATGTGGGCTGTAATTTCTCACCAGTAAACGATAGTGTCCAGGTAACAGGTGATCAAGTGTCAACTGAGCGCTTTCTAATCTCTGCCACTCCTTATCTCCTGCTATACGATACTCCAATGATAAGGATCTCGATTCTGGCAATGCACCAAACAAAAAGCTTATCGAACTTCCATATTCCAATTCTAGTGTCTGAAAACGACCACGACCGAACATGACGGGAATATGATCGACGTTCACTTGGCTAAAGATAATATTTGTATTAGGGGCAGTAGCAACTGTGAGTTCAGAGGACCATGCTGTCACTAAACCAAAACGGGAACCTAGCAGCAACTGCTGCTGGCTATTGATAATACTTGATTCGCAGACTCCACTTTTAAATTCATTATTCATCAATCCGTGTGGATCACCAAAATGCTTTACCATCTCACCCATAGGATTGTAGAGCGAGATTCCTTGTGAGGAAGTCAGCCAAATACCGTTGCCCGTTTCAGTTAAACATTTGGGGCTAATATTCTCTTCAACCATATCAATAGATCGAATATCACTACGATCATGTGCCAAAACAAAGACGCCATAAGCACTCGCAAACCAAACATCACCCTTGCTACTCTCAAATATATCAATGCTTTGTCCATAATGACTAGTCGCTCGGAGAAAAACAATTTTGCCTTTGTCAAAAAGATAAACACCATGGTCAGTGCCGATAAATACCCCTCGCCGAGTTGACTTAAGTTTTATTATTTTTGCAGGCAAAAATGCATCAACAAACCATACCGAACCGAAATCGGTGAGCGAGTTATCGGCCAACCGATATGACCACAAATGGTTACCTGTTGCTCCCCATAATAGTCCTTCATGATCAAATTCAAGGTGTTTAGTATCATTCGAACGCAGCTTAAGAGGTAACATGCTCGTTTCTATCATCTTTTTTGTCTGCAAGTGATAAATAACAATGCCTGTATGTGTAGCTATCCATAGAGAATGATCATCTATTTGAGCGACATCATGCACTTCTCCTGGGAAAATAAGTTTAGGCTCTTGCCAATTTTCAGCATCGACTTGGTATAACCCTTGTCGAGTTAAAAACAAATACCCTTTATTATCTGACCTTGTCACAATTTTTGTTATGGGATTATTGTTGAGCGGTGCAATGGAATGGCGCTTAAATTTTTGTCCAAACAGAGAAAAGTAACGAATACCTTTATCCGTTGCGATCCAAATCCCACCTTGTAAGTCATTGACCAATGAATAAATTTTATTGCCTGGCAACCCATTATTGTCTTGGTCATTACTTTCTAACTTGACGGTTTTACCTGTCAAAAACGAATGAACAAATAATCCATCTTCAGTACCAATCCAATATTCTTGATCTGTCTCAGCAACAGATAATACATGGGAATCTCCAACCAACTTTTGTTGGCGCTTTGGGTCCTCGACATCAATAATCAACCCACCATTGAGCATTCCAATCACAAGCTCTCTACGTTTCTCGGAAAAATAGAGTTTCTCAATGAAGTTTTTACCAGAGCTGAGCACGTGAGAAAAACTCTCTCCATCTGATAGATAGACTCCAGCATTAGTGGCTAATACCCATTTAGAAAGCACAAACTTCGCATCATTAACGATTAATCGACTTGCTTGATTTAATTGATACATTTCTTTAAAAGAATAAGTAACTAACTTGTGGGTTTGCGCATGGTATGTATAAAAGTGCGTCTCATCGGCTAACCAGATGAAATTACCTGACGAACCTATTTTTTTTATGATGATTCCAGGCGTTAAGCTAAATACTAATTCGCGATCTTGTGCGGGATAAGTTCGATAAAGTTCATTATCAATGAACGTCCAAAAAGCGTTATTAAGATAGGTAATATTTTCGCTCTCTTGTGAAAGCACTGAGCCACGCCGGGGAAGGATGTTTTGTCCATCAAAGAAAACCACTTTGCCATGCACATCGTGTATCCAAATTCCCCCTTCTTCACCTAAAAACAAATTTTGTGCGGCAAAAATTTTCCCTTGAGCCTGAGCTGGCAATGGATAGAAAATGGAAGGTGCTTTGTCTAGAGCTTGTGTCCCCTGCGCTAATAAAAGCGTCAGGAAACCAAAGATCCAGAACAAAGCTTTAAAATAGTCATTCTTTCCTTTCAACAGACTGAGCCTCAATCAATAGCACGCCACATTGCAAACTGTTTTTTCGTGGCGATAATTATCAAAACATTCTAACCAAAGATAAGGCTTTTTGAAGCTAAGAAAGCGACAATCTGTGAATCTTTATCCTAGATTTCAGTGCAGATCGTACAACATACAATACAGCGTACATCTATTGAGACAAACAAGTGTAAAAGTTGTTGCTCAGCTCATTTAACAGCTCAAAATAGCTGCCACTTTTCACTTTGATATCTGCGCCTAATGGATCAAGTACTCCTGTTTTGACCTCTGTACCACGAGTCACAGTATCAATTACTGCAGGAGTAAACTGAGGTTCTGAAAAGACACACTTTGCTTCATTATTAATAATGGAATTTTTAATGGTGATGAGCGTTTTAGCACCCGGCTTTCTATCAGGACTAACGGTAAAATGGCCGAGGTTATTCAAATGGTATTGCTGTTCAAAATAGCCGTATGCATCATGAAAAACATAATACCCTTTATCACTAATTTTGCTCATCTTCTGCGTGATTGCTTGATGGGTCGAATCTAATTGAGCCAAAAAGCGGACTAAGTTTACTTTATACTGCTCGGTATTAGCGCTATCACTTTTCACTAAACTTGCGGTAATCGCCGCTGCCACTTGCTTGGCTTGATCGGTTCCAAGCCAAAAATGTGGGTCATACATACCATGGTGATGCCCATCATGATCGTGTTGTTCGCCACTGAGCTCTCTCAGTGTCAGGCCATCAATTTGGCTGATGGTCAAAACGTTGTGGTGACTCGCTAATGTCTTACTTAAGAATGGCTCAAGGTCTTTTCCATACCAAATCACTAAATCCGCCGCTCTGACTTTTTTAACATCAGAAGGGCGCAACGCATAGTCATGCGGTGAGGTATTTGCCCCCAGTAGTACTTCTGGTTCATTCACATCGAGAGTCAATTCATATGTAATCATCTGAATCGGCTTGATGCTGGTCAAAATGACCGTAGACCACGCCAAAGGCGATAATGTTATTAAGCAAAGAAGGAGCATAATCTGACGCAACATGATGGTTTTTCCATTCGGTATATAGCGTTAAAGGGAACGAAATGTTACATTATAACACTTCCGAATTGCAAATAAGTTCCATTCATGTCCAACTTAATCCAGCTGCAAGGCATTTGTGTCGAATTCAACAACCGCCGTGTTTTGGACAATGTCAGTATCAACCTAGAAAAAGGGAAGATTACCACACTGATAGGTCCTAATGGTGCGGGCAAGTCGACGCTCGTTAAAGTATTGCTCGGGCTACAGCCCGTCCATAGCGGAACGATGACGCGCGTAAAAAACCTTAAAATTGGTTATGTTCCTCAAAAATTAAAACTTAATGACGCGTTACCACTCCCCGCTAAACGATTTTTAAGTTTGGCCGGACGTTTTAGTCAACAAGAGTTGCTAGACGCACTCAGACTAGTCGGGGCCGAGCATCTTCTTGATTATGATATGCATAAGCTGTCCGGTGGTGAAACGCAACGGATTCTTATCGCCCGTGCATTGCTACAGCGCCCAGATATTCTAATTCTTGATGAACCAGCCCAAGGTGTTGACGTGCAAGGGCAAATTGATCTGTATGATCTTATTGATGCCATACGACATCGTTTCGGTTGTGGTGTCTTCATGGTCTCTCACGATTTGCATCTGGTGATGGCAAAAACGGATGATGTTATCTGTCTTCATCACCATGTTTGCTGTTTCGGTTCACCTGCAACGATTACTCAACACCCAAGCTATATCGCTTTATTTGGTACGCGCAATCACGAAGCCTTAGCTTTTTACCATCACAAACATCAGCATCATCACGACTTAGCAGGCCAACCTGTGAAAGGAGATGCAACTTGCTGTTCAAATCATTCACACGGTCACCATCATGATTGAATTTCTTCTTCCATCAATATTAGCAGGCCTTGGTATTGCCGTTATCGCAGGTCCCCTTGGGTCATTCGTGGTTTGGCGAAAAATGGCTTATTTTGGCGATACCCTCGCACACGCCTCGCTGATGGGATTGGCGCTAGGTTTTTTGCTTGATATCAACCTTTATCTTGCGTTGCTCGTTTGCTGTCTTGGGCTTGCAATCATTTTGGTTACTATGCAGAAACAGCAGCTTGTGGCGACAGACACTTTGCTCGGCATTCTTGCTCATAGCTCGTTATCCATTGGTCTCATTGCAGTAAGCTTCCTTGATAACGTCCGCATAGATTTAATGAGCTATCTCTTTGGCGATTTATTGGCGGTAAGTTTTACTGATTTAGCCTTCATTTGGGGAGGAGCGATTGCAGTAAGTGCACTGCTATTTCTTTTTTGGCGTCCATTACTTTCAACTACAGTGAACGAAGAACTTGCGTTTGTTGAGGGCATAAACGTTGATTTAATGCGTTTGCTGCTGATGCTATTGATTGGGGTGGTGATTGCACTAGGAATGAAATTTGTTGGTGCTCTGATTATGACATCGCTGCTGATTATTCCCGCGGCGACCGCTAGGCGACTCACAAAAACCCCAGAGCAAATGGCAATATTAGCTTCTTTGATTGGCGCTTTAGCTGTGCTGGGCGGGCTAATCCTCTCGTGGCATTTTGACACACCTGCAGGCCCTTCGGTTGTTGTGACGGCTACAACGATGTTTATGTGCAGTCAACTTGTAAAACGCTAGTATCAAAACCTATTGAATCTAAAGTAAAAACCCCGAAACAAGGTTCGGGGTTTGTCTTCAAACTAAGGGCGGCGTGATTACCAACCTGTCACTTCACGCAATGCTTTTCCGATATCAGCAAGGCTTTTGACGGTTTTAACACCTGCGGCTTCAAGCGCTGCAAATTTCTCATCAGCGGTCCCTTTACCACCAGAAATGATAGCGCCAGCATGGCCCATCCGTTTACCCGGAGGCGCTGTCACACCAGCAATATAAGACACCACCGGTTTCGTGACATTCTCTTTAATGAATGCCGCGGCTTCTTCTTCGGCTGTACCACCGATCTCGCCAATCATCACAATCGCTTCAGTTTCAGGATCGTCTTGGAATAGTTTCAAGATATCAATGAAGTTAGAGCCCGGGATTGGGTCACCGCCGATACCAACACACGTTGACTGACCAAAGCCTTCATCTGTTGTTTGCTTAACTGCTTCATAAGTTAGCGTTCCTGAACGAGAAACAATACCCACTTTTCCTTTCTTATGAATGTGGCCTGGCATGATGCCGATCTTACACGCATCCGGTGTAATCACACCCGGACAGTTCGGGCCAATCATACGCACACCCGTCTCTTCGAGCTTCACTTTTACGTCAATCATATCGGTAGTCGGTATACCTTCAGTGATCGTCACAATAAGTTCAATACCAGCGTCAATTGCTTCTAAAATAGCGTCTTTACAAAATGGTGCAGGTACATAAATAACGGTTGCCGTTGCACCCGTTGCTTTCACTGCGTCACGCACCGTATTAAATACAGGCAGACCAAGGTGAGTTTGACCACCTTTACCCGGGGAAACTCCACCGACCATTTGTGTACCGTAGGCAATCGCCTGTTCGGAGTGGAAAGTTCCCTGGCCACCAGTGAAACCTTGGCAGATTACTTTGGTGTCTTTATTAATAAGTACCGACATTATTTACCCTCCGCCGCAGCAACAACTTTCTGAGCTGCGTCCGTTAACGACTCAGCTGCAATGATATCAAGACCAGAATTTGCTAGTACTCCGCGTCCTAATTCCGCATTTGTACCTTCCAAACGCACGACTACGGGAACCGTTACACCAACTTCTTTCACCGCGCCGATAATGCCTTCTGCAATCATATCGCAACGTACGATACCGCCGAAAATATTCACCAATACGGCTTTTACGTTGTGATCAGACAAAATGATTTTGAACGCTTCAGCAACACGCTCTTTGGTTGCACCACCACCAACATCAAGGAAGTTTGCAGGTTTTCCGCCATGAAGGTTAACAATATCCATAGTGCCCATTGCAAGGCCAGCACCGTTCACCATGCAGCCAACATTGCCATCAAGAGCAACATAGTTCAGTTCCCACTGAGCAGCATGAGCTTCGCGCTCATCTTCTTGTGAGAGATCGTGCATTTCGCGAAGTTTAGGTTGACGATAAAGTGCGTTTGAGTCGATGTTGATCTTGCCATCAAGGCACAACAAGTTCCCTTCAGCGGTGACAACTAATGGGTTGATTTCTAGCAATGCAAGATCATACTGGGTAAACATAGCGCCAAGACCTAGAAAGATCTTCACAAATTGCTTAATTTGGTCGCCTTCCAAGCCAAGTTTGAAAGCAAGTTCGCGGCCTTGATAGGCTTGCGGACCAACCAAAGGATCAATTGCGGCTTTATGAATCAGCTCAGGAGTCTCCTCCGCTACTTTTTCAATTTCCACGCCGCCTTCTGTTGAGGCCATAAACACGACACGACGAGTCGCACGGTCAACAACAGCGCCTAAGTAAAGCTCATTCGCGATATTAGAAGCTTCTTCAACCAAAATTTTTGATACTGGCTGACCATTTGCGTCCGTTTGATAAGTAACCAGATTTTTACCTAGCCATTTTTGAGCAAACTCTTTGACACCATCTTTAGTGTCGTGCAACTCAACGCCACCCGCTTTACCGCGACCACCTGCATGCACTTGACACTTAACAACTTTCTTCGCCGTACTAATCCGACCCGCCGCTTCAAAAGCTTCTTGTGGAGTATCACAGGCATAACCTTCCGGTACAGGCAAACCGAATTCTGCAAACAGCTGTTTGGCTTGATATTCATGCAAATTCATTATGTTCTTCCGTTTGTTTATCCCTTAGGGGATTTATTATTTCCATAAAGCGGCAGCTATGCTGCGCCATATATCTGTAGGGTGCTTCTCAAATTAAGCGGCTGCAATTTATCCAAGAGGATAGCTTGTAGCTTTTTGCTTAAATGAAGGCTAGACGTGAGCCTGCCTAGCCTTAAATTCACTAAACAACGTTCAGTGAGGTTACACGTCCAGTAGCAGACGTGCTGGATCTTCAAGTAGCTCTTTTACTGTCACAAGGAAACCAACTGACTCACGGCCATCCACCAAACGGTGGTCGTAAGAAAGTGCTAGGTACATCATTGGTAAAATTTCTACTTTGCCATCCACAGCCATTGGGCGGTCTTGGATTTTGTGCATGCCCAATATGGCCGCTTGCGGCGGATTGATGATCGGTGTTGACATTAACGATCCAAACACACCGCCATTCGTAATTGTGAAATTACCGCCAGTCAGTTCTTCAACCGTCAATTTGCCATCTCTTCCTTTGAGTGCAAGCTCTTTGATGCCCTTCTCAATTTCGGCAAGGCTTAGCGTATCGCAATCTTTAAGAACCGGAGTCACTAAGCCACGAGGCGTTGAAACTGCCATGCTAATATCAAAATAGCTGTGATACACAATATCTTGGCCATCAATAGATGCATTCACTTCTGGGTAACGCTTTAACGCTTCTGTTACCGCTTTCACGTAGAAAGACATAAAGCCTAAACGAATACCGTGTTTCTCTTCAAACAGACCTTGATATTGCTTACGAAGATCCATGATAGGCTTCATGTTAACTTCATTAAACGTCGTCAACATCGCCGTGCTATTTTTTGCCTCAAGCAGACGCTCCGCGACACGTTTACGCAAACGCGTCATCGGTACACGTTTTTCACTGCGCGCCATAGCAACGACAGGCTCAGGTTGACTTGAAGCAACTGCTGACGCTGATTTTGCGGCCGCTAGATGAGCATCAATATCTTCACGCGTGATACGCCCACCCACACCAGAGCCTTTCACTTGGCTTGCTTCCAAACCATGCTCGGCGAGTAAACGGCGTACCGCAGGGCTAAGTGCATCATTCGTTTCGTCTGTCAATGTGGCTTTGTGACGTTTATCAGGAGACGGCTCTGTATCGTTGGTGGTGTCTTTCGTCGGTTCACCTGCAACGGCACCGGGTTTTAATTTCGCCAATAACTGTTTCGAAAGCACCGTCGCACCTTCTTGCTCGATAATGGCTTCGAGAACACCCGCCTCAGGCGCTGGCACTTCAAGAATTACTTTATCAGTTTCAATCTCAACGAGTACTTCATCACGAGCGACGGCTTCACCTGGCTTTTTATGCCATGTCGCGACTGTTGCATCAGCCACTGATTCAGGTAGATCTGGAACCAGAATTTCAATTGTCATAATCTGTGTCTTCCTTTTACTTCTAGTTCGTTAAGCTAGGGTCAGAGCGTCTTCAACCAACGCTTTTTGTTGTTTCAAGTGTACCGACATATAACCAACGGCTGGTGATGCTGATGCAGGGCGACCTGCGTATTTCAGATCAGCACCGGCTGGAATGGCAGAACGGAAGTTATGTTGGCTACTGTACCAAGCACCTTGGTTTTGAGGCTCTTCTTGGCACCATACATAGTCAACAACATTAGTGTATTGAGCGATAACCGCTTCCACTTCTTCTTTCGGGAATGGATATAGCTGTTCAATACGGACGATAGCAACATCATCTTGTTCGTTATTGCGGCGCTGTTCAAGCAGGTCGTAGTAAACCTTACCAGAGCAGAACACAACACGTTTGACGTTCGCTGGGTTGAGATCGTCAACTTCGCCGATAGCCGGCAAAAACGATCCGTCAGCCAAGTCTTCCAGTGTTGAGATACATAGTGGGTGACGCAGTAACGATTTTGGTGACATAACGATCAATGGTCGACGCATTGGACGAACAACCTGACGACGCAGCATGTGGTATACCTGCGCTGGCGTAGAGGGAACCACCACTTGCATGTTTTGTTCGGCGCACAGTTGCAAATAACGCTCTAAGCGTGCTGATGAGTGCTCTGGGCCTTGCCCTTCATAACCATGAGGTAGCAGCATGGTTAAACCACACAAACGCGCCCATTTTTGTTCACCGGAAGAGATGAACTGGTCAATCACGACTTGAGCTCCATTGGCGAAATCACCAAACTGAGCTTCCCAAATCGTCAAACCACTCGGCTCCGCTGTCGCGTAGCCATATTCAAAAGCTAGCACTGCTTCTTCGGACAAAACCGAATCCAATACTTCAAAAGGACCCTGTTTATCATGGACATTCGCCAATGGAATATAGGTACTTGCGTCACTTTGGTTATGCAATACCGAGTGACGGTGGAAGAAGGTTCCACGCCCGGAGTCTTGCCCCGAAATGCGGATTCGCTTTCCATCATCGACTAAGGTTGCATAAGCCAGCGTTTCAGCCATACCCCAATCGAGAAGCTTCTCTCCATTAACCATCGCTTGTCGGTCGGTATAGATTTTATCCACACGACTTTGCAGTTTATGGCTTTCTGGATACTGACAAATTCGGTTACCCAGCTCTTTTAAACGCTCAAGGTCAACTTTACTATTCCATGGCATATCCCATTCATGGCCAATATACGGTGACCAATCAACAGAGTGCAGTGCCATTGGACGCCACTCTTTCACCACGACTTCACCATGATCCAGAGCATCACGATATTCGTTGACTAACTGTGTGGCAATCTCAATATCAAACTCACCACGCTCTATCAAAACATCAGCATAAAGCTTACGCGGCGTAGGATGCTTTTTGATCTTTTGATACATTAACGGCTGAGTAGCATTGGGTTCATCGGCTTCGTTATGGCCGTGACGGCGATAACAAACCAGATCAATGACGACATCACGCTTAAATTCATTACGATAATCGAGTGCAATGCGGGTGACGAAAGCAACTGCTTCTGGATCATCAGAATTGACGTGGAAAATAGGGGCCTGAACCATCTTAGCGATGTCAGTACAATACATAGTCGAGCGTGTATCACGAGGGTTTGAGGTGGTAAAGCCAACTTGGTTATTAATAACAATGCGTACCGTACCACCAACACAATAGCCCCGTGCTTGAGACATATTAAACGTCTCTGCAACGACACCTTGACCAGCGATAGCAGAGTCACCATGAATCGAGATAGGCAGTACTGTCGAACCGTCTTCATCTCCAAGTCTGTCTTGTCGAGCACGGACTGAACCAATCACGACTGGGTTTACAATTTCAAGGTGTGAAGGGTTAAAAGCTAAGGCTAGATGCACATCACCCCCGGGTGTCGCAAAGTCAGCAGAGAAGCCTTGGTGATATTTAACATCACCCGTTCCCCAGCTTTCACCATGCTTGCCCGCAAACTCGTCGAACAGATCTTGAGGCTTTTTACCCAAAACGTTAACAAGCATGTTAAGACGACCACGGTGCGCCATACCAATCACAACTTCACGCATGCCTGTACTACCGGCATGACGAATCAACTCTTTCATCATTGGGATGAGTGCGTCGCCACCTTCTAAAGAAAAGCGTTTCGCACCAGGGAATTTCGCGCCTAAATAACGCTCAAGGCCTTCTGCGGCTGTCAATTCTTCGAGGAAAATTCGTTTTTCTTCTTTGCTGAAAGAAGGTTGACCAACGACTGATTCAAGACGTTGTTGTATCCAACGCTTTTGTTCAGTGTCGATAATGTGCATGTATTCTGCACCGATGGAACCGCAATAGGTTTTGTTGAGGGCTTGATAAATGTCTTTCAATTTCATTGTCTCTTGCCCGATAGCAAAAGAGCCGACATTGAAAGTTTCTTCGAAGTCACCTTCGTTAAGATTGTGGAACGCTGGGTCTAATTCTGCCACTAGTGGGCGTTGCCATAAACCTAGGGGGTCGAGTTGAGCCGCTTCATGACCGCGAAAACGGTAAGCATTAATCAGCTGCAAGACTCTTACTTGCTTAGCATCGACATCTGGATCACTAACTTGGACATTGTAATGCTTTGTTTCTTTCGCGAGTCGTCGGAAGTAGTCACGGACACGTGAATGTGGCTGTTCAACCACATTGTCAGCTTGCGCAGGCAAGCCGTCAAAAACACGTTTCCACTCCTCACTTACCAGATCAGGATCACTTAGATACAGTTCGTAGAGGTCCTCTACGTAAGTTGCATTGGCGCCAGCCAAGTGTGAAGACTCGAGCCATGCCTTCATCACGCCGTTGTGCATATTTTCCCTTAACCAGTAGTTTTCACGTTTGCTTCGGTCTATGCCGAGCTATAAAAGGCAGGTCCGAAGACCTGCAATTTTTATTCATTTTAAACCGAACGGTTCACAAGCATTGATTTGATATGTCCAATGGCTTTCGTCGGATTTAATCCCTTAGGACAAACACTTACACAATTCATGATGCCATGGCAACGAAAAACGCTAAAAGCATCATCAAGATTAGATAAACGTTCATCTGTTGCGGTATCTCGGCTGTCAATTAGCCAACGATAAGCCGCCAATAAACCTGCTGGGCCGATAAACTTATCCGGGTTCCACCAGAAAGAAGGGCATGAAGTTGTGCAGCAAGCGCACATAATGCACTCATATAAACCGTCTAAATGCGCTCGCTCTTCTGGTGATTGCAAGTTCTCACGAGCCGGAGGCAAGTTTCCGTCAGTCACAAGATAAGGTTTAACCTTCTCGTAATTTTCATAAAACTGGGCCATATCGACAATTAAATCACGGACGACTGGTAGCCCCGGCAGAGGTCGAATAACGATCGTGCCTTTGGCCAAAAGCGCAGATAATGGAGTGATACACGCTAATCCATTTTTACCGTTCATGTTCAAACCGTCAGATCCACACACCCCTTCACGGCACGAGCGACGAAAAGCAATGGTGGGATCTTGCTCTTTCAGCAAAATGAGTGCATCCAACAACATCATGTCAGAGCCCTCTTCGACTTCAAGCAGATAATCCTTCATGTAAGGCTTTTGATCGACGTCCGGATTATAGCGATACAAAGAGAATTTCAATTTCATAATAGTGCCTTCTCCTTAGTATGTGCGCGCTTTAGGCGGAAACGCTTCACGATAAATTGGTTCCATATTTACGCTACGCTTCGACATGCTTTCAGTCTCAGGGTTGTAAATTGAATGGCATAACCAATTAGCATCATCGCGTTCAGGATAGTCAAAGCGAGCGTGGGCTCCACGGCTTTCGGTACGATAATTTGCAGCAACCGCAGTAGCAAATGCTGTTTCCATCAAGTTTTCCAGCTCTAAACACTCGATCCGTTGAGTGTTGAACTCGGTTGACTTGTCTGAAAGATGTGCGTTCTTCAAACGTTCACGAATCACCTTAAGCTCTTCAAGACCTTTAGCCATAGCTTCACCTTCACGGAACACCGAGAAGTTATTTTGCATACAACGTTGCAGATCTTTACGAATTTGCGCGGGATCTTCACCACCTGTACTGTTTTCCCAGCGGTTGTAACGTTCTAGCGATTTTTCAATGTCCGCTTCTGTGGCAGGTTTTGCGTCCGCTTGCTTTTTCAACGTTTCGCCCAAATGCAAGCCTGTTGCTCGGCCAAAGACCACTAAATCCAGTAGAGAGTTACCACCCAAACGGTTCGCGCCATGCACCGATACTGATGCAATTTCGCCACACGCAAACAAACCTTGAACTTCCACATCAGCGCCTTTAGCATCTTGCTTAATCGCCTGACCTGAAACTTGAGTCGGTACTCCTCCCATCATGTAGTGGCAAGTTGGGATCACTGGGATCGGTTCTTTAACTGGATCGACGTGAGCAAACGTACGTGACAACTCACATACGCCCGGTAGACGAGATTCCAGAGTTTCTTTGCCAAGGTGATCCAGTTTAAGCTTGATGTGTGGACCCCATGGACCATCGCAACCACGACCTTCACGGATCTCAATCATCATTGAGCGGGCTACTACATCGCGACCAGCCAAATCCTTCGCGTTTGGTGCATAACGTTCCATGAAACGTTCGCCATCTTTATTTAAAAGATAGCCACCTTCACCACGACACCCTTCCGTCACAAGAACGCCAGCACCAGCAATCCCTGTTGGGTGGAATTGCCACATTTCGATATCTTGCATCGGGACGCCAGCGCGGATAGCCATGCCCACGCCATCACCCGTATTGATGTGCGCGTTGGTGGTTGAAGCATAGATACGGCCAGCTCCGCCAGTCGCTAATACTGTGGCTTTAGATTTGAAATAACAAACTTCGCCTGTTTCCATACACAAGGCGGTACAGCCAAGTACTGCACCCTCTTCATTTTTCACTAAATCAAGTGCGTACCACTCAGAGAAAATAGTGGTCTTATATTTAATGTTTTGTTGATACAAGGTATGAAGTAGTGCGTGACCAGTACGGTCAGCGGCGGCAGCAGTTCGAGCCGCTTGTTCACCGCCAAAATTTTTGGATTGACCACCAAATGGGCGCTGATAAATGGTGCCATTGTCAAAACGAGAAAAAGGCAAACCCATTTTCTCTAGTTCAATCACCGACTCTGGACCATTCTTACACATGTACTCGATAGCATCTTGGTCACCGATATAGTCGGAGCCCTTCACCGTGTCATACATATGTTGTTCCCAGTGGTCCTCATGCGCGTTGCCTAACGCAACGGTAATACCACCTTGAGCCGAAACCGTGTGAGAACGTGTTGGAAAAACTTTAGAAAGCAGAGCACAGGATAAACCTTGCTCTGAAATTTGCAGTGCTGCACGCATGCCAGCACCACCAGCGCCGATCACTACGGCATCAAATTCACGAACTGGAATAGTCACTTACGCACCCCACAATACAAATAAGCCAGAGAAGAAGTATCCAAAGAGCACTGCGATAACGACCAATTGCAGGCCACCACGCAATTTAGAACACTTAATGTAATCCGTTAATACTTGCCATAAACCGATCCAACCATGGATAAGGACAGAGACTAACGCCAGCATTGTGAAGACTTTGGTAAAGGTTCCACCAAAAAACTGTGTCCATGAAGCATAGGAGATATCACCAGAGAAAGCACAGAAGCTGACTAGGTAGATAGTATAAAGAGTCATAATGATCGCAGAAGCACGGATCAGCAGATAATCATGCACTCCGTTACGACCAAAAGAAGAAACATGTTTTACCATACCAATACTCCCGCTAAAACTGAAAGCACTGCTGTTGCGATGAAGGCGACTTTGGCACTCATAGCCCCTGACTCCAACTCTTCAAAGTGGCCCAGGTCCATCAGCAAATGGCGTATACCACCTGCAATGTGGTAAGACAGCGCTGTTAAAATTCCCCATAAAATAAATTTTGCGAAAAAGCCATTAACAATGTTGCTGGCTTCCATAAAACCTACCGGAGAACTTAACGAGAGGGAGAGTAACCACAGCAAAATTCCGACCGCAACGAACATCATCACCCCAGACACTCGGTGTAGGATGGATGCAATCGCACTGATCGGAAAGTGGATGGTCTGTAAATCTAAATTAACAGGTCTTGACTTTCTTTCTTTCACGGGCTTGCTCACTCAGCTCCATTGAGCATTTATAGTTATAAATGAATTTTGGTTGTAAAACCCATAAAAGTTAACATTATTTTAACACAAAAAGCCCAATATCGCGCAGTTAAATGTAATAATTCCGTTAACAAAAAAGACAGAATGCAATACTGAAATACAGTTTCTAGCCTTTTATTTATAAGGTGTTCACCAAAATTTTCAGTGCCACTATACGGCTCGCAACATTCT
>NZ_NDIM01000106.1:0-16275 GCF_002241375.1 Vibrio sp. V19_P1S1T109
ACCCCTCGATGGTTGAAGTCTCTTTTGAGCACAAAGATGATGATATCTCTGTGCTGGAATTGAACGTGAAACTGCCAGACGAAGAAAAGTAATCCTTATGATAAAAGAGCCTGCAAAATTGCAGGCTCTTTCTCTTTACTAACCAATTTTACTCAACCAATTTGTTGAGCCGTTCACCGAGAATAGGTAAGCGCCAGCTCTGCATCACATCCGGCAATTGCGCGGGATCTCTCTCTTTCTTCCACACCCAACTCAATAGCTGGTTGAGCTGTTTTTTAGAGGCTAAAAATTCAGTCGCTAAACCCGTGGTTTGAGACACTGATTTAACTTCATCTTTCAACCGTTTAAACAACTGTTTATAGCCGGGATAGTCCATCAAAGGGTCGATTTTAGGTGGGTATTGATCAGCCGGAGTCTGCTGGCCCGCTTTCACCAATGCAATGATTTTGGTACTGTGACGTTGAATCGATCTCGGATCGGCCCCTTCATCAATCATACGGCTTGCACTCGTCAATCCCAAACGAGCGATAGTCAGCAAATCTGTCTCTTTGACCACAAAATTGAGCGCCAAATCACGGCGTACCGCCTCTTCGTAGCGCCAAGTAGCTAAGGGTTTGAGAATCGCTAATTCTTGCGGTGTTAGTTGCCATGCCCCTTTGATATCCAAATAGGCCAAATCGGGATTAGTCTGTTTAATGCGTTTGACGCTCAATAGTTCAGATTCTTGCTGCGCCGCTTGCCACCAGCCCGCCTGCGTCACTTTATCGAGTAATTTCTCGTAAATCGGCAGCAAATAAAACACATCGGCGGCAGCGTAATCCAACTGCTTTTGCGATAAAGGCCTTGCTAACCAATCAGTACGCGATTCACTTTTATCAATTTCAATCCCTAAGAATTCATTGACCAATGCGGCAAATCCGGTAGACAGTCCATGACCGAGAAAGGCCGCCATTACTTGTGTGTCGACCATTGGAAAAGGTGTGCAGCCAAATGCATTATGAAACACTTCGAGATCTTCACCACACGCATGCAGCACTTTGAGCACGGAGGTGTCTTGCAGTAGCTCGACAAAAGGGGCCATGTCATCAAAGGCAAGTGGGTCGATTAAAGAGAGGTTTTCACCATCATAAAGCTGGATCAATCCGAGCTGTGGGTAAAAGGTACGCACTCGGACAAACTCGGTATCGAGCATCACCACATCGGCATCTCGCGCGGCAAGGCATACACGTTGTAGGTCGTTAGGCTGGGTAATTATTTGGTAGTTCACTAATGGCTCACTTTGGGCAACCCTACTAGAGGGGACATAAAAATGCCGACGGTTTGAGTCGGCATTCTAGCACTATTTTTTCATACTGACTTGATGCTTAGGCACGTTTTGTTTGTTCAATTGCCGCATCATTTTCTTCACGAAGTACGCGGCGTAAAATTTTACCCACATTACTTTTTGGTAAATCTTCCCTAAACTCAATCAACTTAGGCACTTTATAGCCAGTCAAATGTTTACGGCAATGGGCAATGATTTCATCTTTGGTTAAGCTCGGATCACGCTTAACCACATAAATCTTGACGATTTCACCAGACACTTCATGAGGCTGGCCGATAGCGGCCACTTCTAATACTTTGCCATGCAGTGCAACCACATCTTCAATCTCATTAGGATAGACGTTGAATCCAGAGACTAAAATCATGTCTTTTTTGCGATCGACAATATAGACCATTCCTTGCTCATCAAACTTGACGATATCGCCTGTAGAGAGCCAACCATCGGCATCAATCACTTCTTTCGTCGCTTCCGGTCTTTGCCAATAACCTTGCATCACTTGTGGGCCACGCACTTGCAACTCACCGACTTGATCATAAGCCAACACTTTGCCTTCATCATCAACGATACGCACTTCGGTTGAAGGTACGGGTAAACCAATTGCTCCCGAATAATCACTTAAATCATAAGGATTACCTGTCACCAGTGGTGCACATTCAGTCAAACCGTAACCTTCAAGCAGGTGGATACCCGTCACTTTTTTCCACTGATCGGCCACCGCGCGCTGTACCGCCATACCACCACCAACAGAAAGCTTAAGATTTTTGAAATCAAGTTCATGGAAATCTTCGTTGTTGACCAACGCATTAAACAGCGTATTCACCCCCGTAATGGCAGTAAATGGGTACTTTTGCAGCTCTTTGACAAAGCCTGGAATATCGCGTGGATTAGTAATCAATAGGTTACGCCCACCCATTTCGACGAACAGTAAACAGTTTACGGTCAGTGCAAATACGTGATAAAGCGGTAATGCCGTCACAACCAGTTCGCGGCCTTCGGCCAATACTGGGCCATATGCCCCTTTTGCTTGGAGCACATTCGCAATCATGTTGCGGTGGGTCAGAATTGCCCCTTTTGCCACACCGGTTGTACCACCGGTATATTGCAAAAATGCAATGTCGTCGCCAGACATAAAAGGCTTCACATACTGTAAACGGCGACCTTTGTGCAACGCCTTACGCATGGAAATGGCACCTGGTAAGTCATATTTTGGCACCATCCCTTTCACATATTTCACAACGAAATCAACCAACGTCCCTTTTGCTCTAGGTAACATCTGTCCAAGGCTGGTCAATACCACATGTTTTACCGAGGTATTTTCAACAATTTGCTCTAAGGTATTGGCAAAATTCGAGACGATGACGATCGCCTTTGCATCGGCGTCATTCAGTTGATGTTCAAGCTCTCGCGGGGTGTACAACGGGTTAACATTCACCGCAATCAACCCAGCTCGTAATACGCCAAATAACGCGACCGGATACTGCAATAGGTTAGGCATCATTAAGGCGACACGATCACCTTTTTTCAGCTTTAGCTCATTTTGCAAATAGGCGGCAAATGCTCGGCTGCGCTCTTCCAGTTTACGAAAAGTCATGACCGAACCCATATTCATAAAGGCTGGTTGATCGGCATATTTATGAACCGATTGCTCAAACATTTCGACCAAAGAGAGGTACTGATCAGGGTTGATGAATTCAGGTACGTCAGTTGGATAGCGTGAAAGCCAAGGTTTCTCCACGGTAATACTCCTCGTTATTGGCGGCTGCTCTACGGCGATATTTTTATGTGCGCTATTACAGCACAGCCAAAGCGCTTGAGCACGAAACACTCAAACACTTGTTTAAATTTTGTTAACTAAGCCAAAAATTAGTTCAGCGACTTGCGAAGGTTGCTCAAGATGGCAATGATGACCACCAGAAATAGTGAACATCTCTTGCCGATCATCGGCGAAATAGCCTCGAGCGGCTCGTAACTCAGAAAAACCGTGTGTACCGAGAATCACACGTTGTGGGCATTGGATGTGCGCCATTATGTGCTGAGCATGCTCATACGACATGCGATACAAGGAATCGCTGTTTAACTGTGGGTCATGACGCCAATACCACTCGTTATTGCGCCGCTCAACCCCTCGAATAACGATGGGTTGGATCAAGGCTGCTTCTAACTGGTTGACTTCGGCTCGGCGAGCAACAGCGTATTCTAAATTCGGTAACCTACGACGAGGCTTACGCCGGATCCGCTGGCGGCTGAGTACGCCATTGCGCAGCCTGGCCACACTCTCTAGTGGCGATTCAGCCAATGGAGCCATTCCTTCGATTTGAACTAATCCTGCGACTTGCTCAGGAAAGGCGGCACTATAGCAACTTGCGATTAAAGCACCAAGGGAATGCCCTACGATCACTAACCTGTTTGGCGATAAGTTGAGCAAAAATGAGTAAATATCATCAATATAGTCATGAAATGGGTAAAAATGACCGTCGGCTTTATGGCTTGAAAGGCCATGTCCCGGTAAATCGATTGCGCAAAGGTGTAACTGTGGATTAAGGTGACTTAACGCTTTGATAACGGTAAGAAAACTGGATGAATTATCTAACCAACCATGCAAAAAAACGACCGATAAGTCGGCCGTTTGTGCGTTTCCCAACTCTTGAGTCGCAATCATTCCTTGCGCAAGAGAGTACTGTTTTTGTTGCATCGCTATTTCACTTCTTGTACCACGCGCCCTTCACGAGCACCAATGTACATTTGACGACAATATAAGCTGTGGCAAGGGTACATATAAGTACCGAGATCATTCACGACCACTCTTTCTTCAACTCGCCACAAATGTAGCCCTTTTACGGCCATGGTTGGGAAAGTGTATTCAAACTCACCTACTTTGGCTTTTTCTGGAGCAAGGCTAGTTCCCACTAGCGTCACCAAACGATCTTTCGCATAAGCCACTGGGTCAACAAACCCGTCAACATAGCCAACAAAACGCCCTTGCGGTTCGCGGTCGATATCCGGTCGGCCTGATGAGCTAATCGGCAAATTGACTATTTCAATCCGTGTTTTATCCGCCAAATTAGTCACACTGGCGATGACGCCGCCCAGCCGGACTTCATCTTGCTCATTGGTTGGCGTATTGACCCAAGTGGCGTAATCGGAGATCACGGCATCACTACTGGCACGAAGATCATCCGGTAAGCTTGAGCATGCACCAAGCAGCAATGTGGACGATAACAATAGTAGCGTTTTAGAAGTGGAAAAAGATCGCATCATAATGACCTTGTTGGATTAGATGTAGATATCGACTCCAAGCAGTTGAGCAAGTTCCTCTTTTTTTGCTTGGTTCATCACGTCCATGTACTCTTCCATTGCCTTTCTTGATCGGCCTTCAGGAAGATCGTATTCCAGATTAGCCCGATGAATCTCTGATGGATCGACATGACGAATTGAATGAGAAACAGCATTCGCCACCTTAGTAGGTTGGCCTACTCCGGTTTTGGCATCGCCTTTCTTTACCCCATTGTTCTTATTTGCGCGATTAGCCCTATTGCTACCGGGCACTATCGCAGGAGGTAAACCATTAATTGAAACCATACTGTTCCTATTCAATTAGAGCAAGACGAATGCAACGCCTTGCCTTTCACTGATTATTCTCGGCCCGGTAACTTCTTCCAAGCCACGTTATCACGCAGGTAAACAGGGCTCGACTCTTCCACCGTTAGCGTGTTTCCTTTGACAAACTCGTACTGAGCAAGAAACACCATATCCTGTGCATCTGGGTACAATACTTCCCCCATTTGACACGAGATAGGCAACGTATCTAACTCTTCTTTATAAGCCGCCCAACCCGTTCCAGCGCAGCCCCAAGTGATGCTGTCAGCTTTGATTTGCTCAGCAAGAATATTAGGAGCAATGACGCACTCTGCATCTATCTCTTGCCAAGAGCCATCTTCTTGACGTGTATAACGACCCCAGTAAATCTCACTCATTCTGGCGTCAATTGCACACGCCACCTGCTGGTAACCCTGTAAACGATAGCTGCCTTGCGCCATCGCTGCCAGGGTCGAAATACCTATCATAGGTAAATCAGCACCGAATGCTAAACCTTGTGCAATTCCAATGCCAATCCGTACTCCGGTAAAACTGCCCGGACCACGGCCAAAGGCTAGCGCGTCTAGTTCCTGTAAGGTGATGCCCGCTTCTTTTAGGACGGAATCCACCATGGGTAGAATCTTCTTGGTGTGATCGCGAGGGGCAACTTCACTGCGAACGTACAGTTTGCCGTTCATCATTAAAGCAACAGAACAGTTCTCTGTTGCTGTGTCTAAGGCAAGGATCTTTGCGCTCATTACTGTCTCTAATTGTTGTTAATAGTTACGGGTGTCGTGACTGAAATTTGACTTAAGAAATCTTTTACTTTGTCCAAATCCCGCGTACGTGGAATGGGCGGTAAACTGGCAAGAAATAGCCCACCGTAGTCACGGGTGACTAAACGGTTATCACAAATGATCAGTACACCTTTGTCATGTTTATCGCGGATCAAACGCCCGACCCCTTGTTTCAAGGTGATGACGGCATCGGGTAGTTGTACTTGCGCAAATGGATCTCCACCGCGCATTCGGCAATCTTCAATTCGCGCTTTCAGCAGCGGATCATCCGGTGCGGTAAATGGAAGTTTGTCGATAATAACACAGCTTAATGCGTCACCTCTAACATCTATCCCTTCCCAAAACGCCCCTGTCGCGACCAATAAGGCATTACCTAATTCCATAAATTCGGCCAACGTTTTTTGTTTACTCGTCTCCCCTTGCATCAGCACTGGCACGGTTAACACTTCTCGAAAACGTTCACCTAACTCGCGCATCATGCTGTGGGAAGTACATAAAAAGAAGCAGCGGCCTTGGTTTTGCTCAATCACTGGCGACAAAATACGCACCAATTTATCGGCAAGGCCTGGGCTATTGGGTTCAGGTAAATAGCGTGGTACACACAGCCGCGCCTGCTGCTGATAGTCAAACGGGCTTGGTAATGAAAACTGAGCTTGGGGCTTTAGTCCTAAACGCTGAGTGAAATGGCTAAAATCGTCGTTTACGGCCAAAGTTGCGGAGGTGAAAATCCATGCGCCCTGCTTTTGTTGCACCTGTTCGTGAAATTTATCGGCCACCGAAAGTGGGGTGATGTGTAAACTAAAATGACGCGGCGTGGTGTCATACCAATAGGAATAACCGGTAATAGAGACATCACACACTCGATCAATTCGTCCTTTGATTAAGTTGGCGCGCTCAAATGCGGTATCCAATAACTGGCTGCGACCTAACGCGAGTTTTAACACATCGATAGCAAAATCTAAGCTGTCTCGCAAACGCGCTAATTCTCGCGAAATCGATGGTGAAGCTAACGCCTCACGCCAGTTGCCTCGAAAACTGGGTTCACCCAACACAATGCGTAAATCCATCGCTGACTGTAGCAGTTTATCGCCCACTTTCTGCAATTGGCGCATATCTTTTGCTTCAGTGCGATAGCCGATTTCAATATCTTTCGCCAGCTCTTGGACTTGGCGACTGGAGACTGATTGACCAAAATATTGGCTGGCGATATCCGGTAACTGATGCGCTTCGTCGAAGATAAAGACCTCGGCTTCGGGGATCAACTCACCAAACCCGGTTTCTTTGATCGCCAGATCGGCTAGAAAAAGGTGATGGTTGACCACGACAACGTCGGCATCCATCGCCTTTTTGCGCGCTTTAGAGACAAAACAGTCGACGTAACTTGGGCACTCTTTGCCAAGGCAATTGTCGTTGGTTGAGGTGATGCTTGGAATGACTGCACTGTCTTCAGGCAACTCTTCACATTCGCCTAAATCACCACTTTTGGTTTCCGATGACCAACGACGCACTTTCACCAATTGAGTCAATAGCTGTGGATCAGATTGGTTGGTGTGGCTTTCCACCATTTGGCGGCTTAGCCTATCAAGGCACAGATAGTTTGCTCGGCCTTTTAATAGCGCAACATTGCCATAGAAACCGAGCGCATCAATCATCAAGGGTAAATCACGATGAAAAAGCTGCTCTTGTAGGTTTTTAGAACCCGTACTGATAATGACTTTTTTACCACTGAGCAGCGCAGGCACCAGATACGCAAAGGTTTTGCCTGTACCAGTCCCTGCTTCAACCACTAATTGCGATTGTTGGGCAATCGCCTTAGCGACCGCTTCAGCCATGTCAATTTGCGCTTGTCGAGCTTGAAAACCGGCAATGGCCTTGCCTAATGCGCCTTGTGAAGAGAAGGTTTTTGCAATCATCAAAAAGTGGAGGTAAGTGTTCGTTGCGGGGCATTATGTCAGGTTTGATGAGCTGGCGCGAATCCAAGTGCAACCCGCGCCAGTTAGGTGTGTTCTATTTGCGATTGAGGTAACGAGATAACCAAGCTGGTCCTTCGTACCCATTCTCCGTTTGGGTCATTGCTTTTGCCGCCTCGGCGGGTGACGCTCGGTTCTCCCACATGTCTTCCAAAATGATTTCGTCAATTTGATGGTCTCCCATCAATGCACTCACTCTTTCCATATACAGCTTTCGTGCGAGGAGTTCTCTATCCATAAATACCGCCTTAAGACACTCTGTGAGGAAGAAAATTAGTAAAAGCCTAACGGTGAACCCGTTTATATATTGAAACCAACTTAATAATAGATTAATTATAGCCCTTATATTGCGGGGCGCCTCACCGTTCACACGCTCACGAATTAGTTTTTAGAACGAAAAAAATCATGCACGGAAGTAATTAATAATGGAAAGAAAAACACTGCTCACTCATTGTAGTGATGCGCCCGGACTTATCTCTAAAATCACGAACATTTGTTATAAACATCAACTCAATATTATTCATAACAATGAGTATGTTGATAACATCAGTGGTCACTTTTTTATGCGTACTGAATTGGAAGGCTACTTTAACGACACCACCCTTCTAGCCGACCTTGACCAAGCCTTGCCTGCACATGCAAAGCGTAAACTGATTGATTCTTCGCGCAAACGCATCGTTATTTTGGTGACTAAAGAAGCACATTGCTTGGGCGATATTTTGATTAAGAATTATGATGGCAGCTTGGATGTCGATATTGCTGCAGTGATTGGCAATTACGATACGCTGCAAAATCTGACCGAAAAGTTTGATATCCCGTATCACCATGTTTCTCATGAAGGGCTAAACCGCGAGGAACATGAGCAGAAATTGTTGGAAGTGCTGGACCAATATCACGCCGACTATTTGGTCCTCGCCAAATACATGCGGGTACTCACTCCTGGTTTTGTCGATAAGTACCATCACAAAATTATTAATATTCACCACAGCTTTTTACCGGCATTCATTGGTGCAAAACCTTACCAGCAAGCGTACGAGCGCGGTGTGAAAATCATTGGTGCGACGGCGCACTTTGTCACCAATGATTTAGATGAAGGCCCGATTATTAAACAAGATGTGATCCCTGTTGATCACACATTCAGCGCGCAAAACATGGCGCAAGCTGGACGGGATGTTGAGAAAAATGTGCTGAGTAAAGCCTTGAACAAAGTCATCAACGATCACGTTTTTGTTTATGGCAACAAAACGGTCATTTTATAGCAAAGCCAAGACTGTTCTTCACGAACGTAGCAAAGACAAAAGGCGCGATTTGCGCCTTTTGTTGTTTTACGATTGCTGGCTGATCACTGCAAGCGATAACACCACCACCTAGCTTGGACCACAGATTATAACTTGATCGCCAGCTCTACCCCCTGACGAATCGCACGCACAGCATCAAGCTCACCAGCATAATCGGCACCACCAATCACATGCATCTTCTCACCCAATGATGCCCATTTATCTTCAAAAGGACGTACCGATTCTTGCCCGGCACAAATCACAATTTTGTCGGCGTCTAACAGCAAAGGATTACCGTCAAGCGTGATATGTAAACCGTCAGCGGCAATTTTTTCATAACCGACACCACCCAGTAGATTCACTCCACGCTTTTCTAAGGTGCGTTTATGGATCCAACCTGTGGTCTTACCGGGGCCTTTACCTACACGCCCTTTTCTACGCTGCAATAGCCACACCGTTTTCTCACTCATACAATCGGGAAATGGGTACAAACCTCCGGGATAAGCAATCTCTTTATCGATGCCCCAATCATGCAGCCAATCATCAAGCGTATGCTCTGTCGGCTCAGTCAACATAGTGGCGACGTCGACACCAATTCCACCAGCACCAACAATCGCGACTTTTTCACCAACGGGTGTTTTTTCACGGATCAGCGTTTGGTAATCCACCACCTTTTCTAGGTTATCAATACCATCAATTTTTACTTTTCTCGGCTCGACACCCGACGCCATCACTACTTCATCGTACGGTTCGAGCATCTCAAAATTGACGTCAGTATCTAAATGCAGATGCACACCGGTTTGATCAATACGATTTGCAAAGTAGCGAATGGTTTCTCGAAACTCTTCTTTGCCGGGAATTTGCATCGCCAAACGGAACTGGCCACCAATGCGATCATTTTTTTCAAACAGATCAACATGATGCCCACGCTCAGCCAAGGTAGTCGCGCAAGCAAGCCCCGCAGGACCTGCGCCAATCACCGCCATTTTTTTCGGCTGAGCCGCAGGGCGAATAACCATTTCCGTTTCATAGCAGGCCCGCGGGTTAACGAGGCAACTGGCCCGTTTACCTTTAAATACGTTATCTAAACAGGCTTGGTTACAGCCGATACACGTATTGATCAGCGCGGCTTTTCCTTGCTCGGCTTTGGCAACAAATTCTGGATCGGCAAGAAACGGACGCGCCATCGACACCATATCCGCTTGACCCGTTGCTAATATTTTTTCTGCTTCTTCTGGAGTGTTGATGCGATTACAGGTCACGACGGGCACAGAAAGATGTGGGCGGATTTTTTCCGTTACCCAAGTAAAAGCAGCACGTGGTACTTGAGTCGCTATCGTTGGAACGCGCGCTTCATGCCAACCGATGCCTGTATTGATAATGGTCACGCCAGCTTGTTCAAGTGCCTTAGCGAGCATTAAAACCTCTTCAAAAGTGCTGCCCTCTTCGACTAAATCCAGCATTGAAAGACGGAAAATGATGATGAACTCTTTACCAACCACTGCGCGAATCGCTTTCACTATCTCAATGGGTAAACGGATACGATTTTCGTAACTACCGCCCCAATCGTCGTAACGCATGTTGGTACGTTTACAGATAAATTGGTTGATCAAATACCCTTCCGAGCCCATCACTTCCACACCATCGTATCCTGCAAGGTGAGCTAATTCAGCACTACTGGCAAAGGCATCAATGGTTTTTTTTATCTGACGGGCACTCATTTCACTCGGTGCAAAACGCGCAATAGGTGCTTTAATCGCCGAAGCACTTTGAGCAAAAGGGTGCATTGCGTATCGGCCTGCGTGCAGCAATTGCAAGGCGATTTTTCCACCTTGGCGATGCACTGCCTCAGTTACAACTTGGTGTGCACGCGCATGTTTTGCCTTGCTAAATTCGGCACTGAAAGGGTGAAGTCGACCGCGCAAATTAGGCGAAAACCCGCCCGTCACAATCAGCCCAACCCCACCTTTTGCACGCTCTTCATAAAAAGCGGCCAGCTTATGGAGCCCTTCCTTGTGCTCTTCTAATCCCGTGTGCATTGATCCCATCAATACACGGTTGCGTAACTGAGTAAATCCTAAATCCAAAGGCTCTAACAGATGTGGGTACATGGCGACTTCACTTTTATAATTATGCGTTATGGTCTGACCAGAATATTATTGCCCACAAAAAAAATCAAACAAGTGTTTACATTTTTGTAACACCGATCAATCTTGCGGTTGTTTGGGTATACTAGATCACGTAGGATGTAAGCCATTAATATCTCAAGGTTAATCCCTTGATTCATTTAAACACGCTTGCGAATAGCCGCAGTGGAGAAACAATGAAATCACTATTTCGATTTATCGGTTTGATATTTAAAGGTTTTTGGAAAATCATTACCTTTATTCGTTTAGCCTTAACCAACCTGTTCTTTTTGCTCAGTATTGCACTGATTTATTTCTTGTATGTGCATGCCGATTCTCCCCTGCCTACCATAGAAAAAGAGTCCGCATTAGTAATGAACTTATCGGGACCGATTGTTGAACAGAGTTCTTACATCAATCCGATGGATTCAATGACTGGTTCATTTTTTGGCAAAGACTTGCCCAAAGAAAATGTATTATTTGATGTGGTAGAGACCATTCGCCATGCGAAAGACGATACGAAAATCACAGGCCTTGTGCTCGCTCTCGGAGAAATGCCTGAAACCAACCTCACTAAGCTACGTTACATTGCTAAAGCGCTCAATGAATTTAAAGCCACGGGCAAACCCATCTACGCAGTGGGAGATTTCTATAATCAAAGCCAATATTATTTGGCAAGCTACGCCGATAAAGTCTATTTGGCACCGGACGGCGCCGTGATGCTGAAAGGCTACAGTGCCTATTCGATGTACTACAAAACTTTGCTGGAAAAGCTGGATGTCAATACGCACGTTTTCCGTGTCGGTACTTATAAATCAGCCATTGAGCCATTTATTCGTGACGATATGTCCGACGCGGCAAAAGAGTCCGCCTCTCGCTGGTTAACGCAGTTGTGGGGAGCGTACGTTGATGACGTAGCGACCAACCGTAAGATTGACGGGAAAACGTTAAACCCATCAATGGATGAATTTCTGACGCAATTAAAAGCGAGTGAGGGTGATCTCGCTGCTTTATCATTAAAATTAGGGTTAGTGGATGAATTAGCCACTCGCCAACAAATGCGCCTATCGCTCGCCGAAACATTTGGCAGCAATGGAGAAGATAGCTACAACGCCGTAGGTTACTACGAATATCAAGCCACCATTAGGCCACAGTTTAACGCTGATATGGACGATGTAGCCGTGATTGTTGCTAGTGGTACCATCATGGATGGAGATCACCCACGAGGCACAGTCGGTGGTGATACCACCGCCGCATTACTTCGCCAAGCGCGTAACGATGATAAAGTCAAAGCCGTCGTATTGCGTGTGGACAGCCCTGGAGGCAGCGCCTTTGCCTCCGAAGTTATTCGTAATGAAATTCAAGCGTTAAAAGACGCAGGCAAACCGGTTGTCGTCTCAATGTCGAGCCTTGCAGCATCTGGCGGTTATTGGATTTCAATGAGTGCAGATAAAATTGTCGCGCAGCCAACCACGTTAACCGGTTCAATTGGTATTTTTAGTGTCATCACCACATTCGAAAAAGGACTCAATAAATTGGGGGTTTATACCGATGGCGTAGGAACCTCACCTTTTTCTGGTGTCGGTGTCACCACAGGGCTAACAAAAGGCGTGGCCGACGCACTGCAACTGGGCATTAACCATGGTTACCAGCGTTTCATCAGTTTGGTGGGAGAGAACCGTGGCCTTTCATTGGCACAAGTCGATCAGGTCGCGCAAGGCCGCGTATGGACAGGACAAGATGCGATGGATCATGGTTTAGTCGATCAAATGGGTGACTTTGATGATGCCATTAAGCTCGCAGCACAACTGGCAAAATTAGAGACCTACAATATTTATTGGGTAGAAGAACCCCTTTCACCCGCTGAGCAGTTCTTGCAAGACATCATGAATCAAGTGCAAGTTCGCTTCGGTTTTGATGTATCAACACTAGTGCCAGCGTCGCTGCAACCTGTAGCAAAACAATGGGTGCAAGATGCCAGCTTACTCAACCATTTTAATGATCCGAAAGGGCAATATGCATTCTGCCTAAACTGCCAAGTTCAGTAGCAATATCAATCTGTAATGACTAAAAACCATTGGGGCGCTTTGTGTTGAGCGCCCCTTTTTATATTAAGTGAATACGCTATAATCCCCCGCTCTGTTCCCCTACACGAGTGATTTCTAGCTATGGCAAGAAAACATATCTACATCGCCTACACTGGCGGTACTATCGGCATGCTAAAATCCGACCATGGTTATGTCCCTATTGCGGGCTTCATGGAAAAACAACTCGCAAGTATGCCTGAATTTCAGCGCCCTGAAATGCCTGAGTTCACCATTCATGAATATGACCCTCTGATTGACTCCTCAGACATGACGCCTGAAGATTGGCAACAAATCGCCAACGATATTCGAGATAATTATGATAAATACGATGGCTTTGTGATTTTACATGGTACGGATACCATGGCTTACACGGCATCGGCACTCTCTTTCATGCTGGAAAACTTGGGTAAACCCGTCATTGTGACAGGCTCACAAATTCCGTTGGCCGAATTGCGCTCTGACGGACAAGCGAATTTACTTAATGCGTTGCACATCGCCGCTAATTACCCCATCAATGAAGTGACGTTATTCTTCAATAATCAGTTGATGCGGGGTAACCGCAGTGTCAAATCACACGCCGATGGTTTTAATGCGTTTACCTCGCCGAACCTTCCTCCGCTGTTAGAAGCTGGGATCAATATTCAAATCAGCAGTAACGTTAAAGTTGGTGAACAGCCGCAAGGAGCCTTCCGAGTCCATAACATTACACCACAACCGATCGGTGTGATTACCATGTACCCTGGCATCTCTCACGAAGTGATCCGCAATACCTTATTACAGCCAGTCAACGCGATGATTTTGCTGACTTTTGGTGTGGGAAATGCACCTCAAAATGCGCAACTATTAGCGCATTTAAAAGAAGCCTCAGAACGTGGCGTCATCGTCATGAACTTAACTCAGTGCTTAGCAGGTAAAGTCAACATGGGCGGTTACGCGACAGGCTGTGCTCTTGCAGAAGCAGGCGTGATCAGCGGCTACGACATGACACCCGAAGCCGCTTTAGCCAAGCTTCACTATTTACTGAGCCAGAATCTTTCTTATGAAGAAGTGAAGCAGAAAATGCAGGAAGTATTACGTGGTGAAATGAGCTTATAGCTTTAAACACCCACAATTTATTTTCCCCTCATTAACAAAATCCCCAACTCAATGAATTGGGGATTTTTGTATTCTGTACAAGTCAAATAGACTCATTCGTGGTTTGGATTGACTCGAACAATATCGTCTTGTCCGTTTTGAAAGCGCTTTTTAAGCTCATTTTTTGACTTAAAACTGATTTCTCCACCAGCGGCAACTGTCATATGGTCCGCTTCTACATTATGCTTAGATTGATACAACATCACAGCTTGCATGCATGAATCTCGCTGTGTTTGTGAAAGTGGTGTACCTTCAGGCCACTTACCCGTTTCAACAGCGTGCATTAATCGCTTGTAAGCTTCGGGGGTGATGGCGTTAATGAGTTGATCGGCATCCATGGTCTATCCTTAATTAACGAATTCGTCACAAACATAACTTGCCATGATATTGAGTCAAGACAAGCCCAATAAATAAGTGTATTTGATCACAAGCTAATATTATGAATTTGATAAAAGTGCCCATGATTCTCAGCCTATCACTTCTTATAAGTGGCTGCTTTGAGAATAACAGAGATACCGACAAGCTATGTGCCGATAATCCTAATTTGCGCTGTGAAAGGCTCAATATAAATGATGGGCAATGTAGAGTTCCACGCACGGACCTCATCTGGCATCGATTTGAAGTACTTAAAAATCCAAGCGATAGCAACAAGATTAAAGAATACGGATTAGTTCAAGCTTATCGAAAATGTCTCGAGCTCGCTTCACAAATTCAAGCTATTGATCAAACGGAACTCAAACAACGTCGATTTTCAGCACTCGTCAATACAGGGAAAGATTTAGAGCAGATTGAAAAAGAGCTTCAGTCATCCAGCTCCGCGGAAACCTTATACTTTCTCTGGAGTCAGATTGGTGATAAAAGTGCACAAAGAAAATTCTTACAACGTGAAGGTAAACCCGAGCTAGATACAGCAGAAATGCAATACGCTCTCGCTACTTTTTATGTTCAACGGGATCGAGAAAAAGCAATCTATTTGCTCCATCGAACCTTAGAACTCAGCCCAAAAGACAGTATCAATCTTGATGCTATCAAATCTCTTGCCAGTACCAACCAAATTCTCAAACAGAAAGAAAAAGCTTACATTTGGGCGATGGTAGGAAAAACATTCAATGTGCCGGTCGCTTCAGAAACTGAACTCAAATTGCTGTATGGGTTTGATCAAGAAAAATTTGATGCGCTCGACGATATCGCCGAAAAAATCGTTGACGCGATCAAAAATGGACAGTTTAAACCAGAGCTCATTCCTCTCGACTTTGCCAACTAACAAAATGTAATCATAAAACAAAGAGCGGTGATAAGTTCACCGCTTTTTCACTTTTTGTTGAAAATTAACGACACTGAATTGACACAAAATCGTTCACCTGTTGTTTGAGGTCCATCAGGAAAAACATGCCCTAGATGGCTATCACACACCGCACAACGGATCTCAGTTCGAATCATTCCATGCGTTAAATCTTCAAGATAGCGGATTGCAGTATCATTGATCGGTGCATCAAAACTTGGCCAACCACACCCCGAATCATACTTATTGTTGGAGACAAATAACGGGCTGCTGCAACAGGTACACGCGTACACACCTGTGTCACGATTATGTAATAACTTGCCACTAAACGGGGCTTCTGTACCGCGTTGACGGCAAACATAAAACTCATCATCCGTTAGTCTTTCACGCCAGTATTCATCAGGCTTAACATTATTCTCAATCTTCGATTTCACTTACAAAACTTCCCTTCTTCTCAATATTGAACTGGTACTTTTTATGCCAAAAACTTGCATACTCCACTCTTTGTAGCACATACTTTCTCACCATGAAATGGTAGGTATGTAATTTCTAACTGCCTTAGAAGGCTAAAGTATTTTACGCCAACTGAAAGTAAACAGAAGCGGTATAAAGTTTAAAATTTAATCACTTACGATTAATTGTGAAAAAAAGCGACGCTTTTTTTTGACTTTAAACAAGTTAAGTCCGATTATCTGTTGCAGA
>NZ_NDIM01000201.1:0-45300 GCF_002241375.1 Vibrio sp. V19_P1S1T109
GTATATATGTTTATTTTCAGATAGTTTAGTTTTTAAAAAATCATCTAATGATTGAATGCTTGAAGCTATAAATAGATTTGACTCATCTTTTAATACTTCTCTAGCAATTGGGTTTCTCGTGGTAATTAAGTGAGGGGCTGGCATTATAACTCACCCTTGTCTCTATCCGGTTTTCCATTATTATCAAAAAATCTAACCTTACATTTAGGAAACCCAGAACAACCCCACCAAAATGAGTTTGGATTCTTTCCTTCCCGTCTAATCAGTGCAGAACCACAGGATTTGCAAAACTCAGTTTCGCTTGCTTTGGGTTTATCTGCCACTTTAGTCGTTATGCGGGGGTTTCCATTGTCATCAGGGTAAACCGTTTTACAGTCGGGATAGCGGTTACACGCATGAAAGAATGTACCTTTTGCGGCATTTTTTCTACGAATTAGCGTGCCTTGCTG
The DNA here is from genome assembly GCF_002241375.1 of Vibrio sp. V19_P1S1T109. Taxonomy (NCBI): domain Bacteria; kingdom Pseudomonadati; phylum Pseudomonadota; class Gammaproteobacteria; order Vibrionales; family Vibrionaceae; genus Vibrio; species Vibrio sp. V19_P1S1T109. Next base: position 450 of record NZ_NDIM01000201.1, read on the forward strand.
ACAAGTAGGGCATTTATGGCCACCTTCTGATTGTATTGATACTCCCTGCTCTTTAACGTTCTTAACCAAATCACGGACGAAACTATCAATTTCATTTATAAATTCAATAACTTCTGTCTTACCCTTCTCGATGCGGTTGAAGTATCCCTCCCATATTGCTGAGGTGTCTGGCATTACGATTCGGTCAGGCAATATTTCGCAATATTGTTGTCCTGCTTTGGTTGTCTTAAAAACAGGGTTCTTATAGCCTTTTTCTTTGCTGAAGCTTATAAGCTCAGATAACGATTTGAGTTTTTCAATGTGGCCAGCTCGCGTTGCTTCTGTACCGATTGAGCCGTTTTCCCCCTTTTTGCCTTTATCTTTTGCTTTCAACTGAGCTTTTAAGTCTGGATCTTTGATCCAATCTGCGGCTCTGGTCATCGCTGATAGCAATGACGCTTCATCGAAGTATTTAGGTGGTGTGGTCTCTTTCTCTGCAATGTCAACTTTTTCACATGTGCATTCAGTAGGGCTTTTTAGTGAGCCAATATCAAAAGTGTTGTCATTCTTAATTGCCTCGATTTGATCTTTAAAAAGCACCTCCCAACCCTGCTTGATAAGCGTAGTTTGGTTAGTCACGTATGTTCTTTCTGTGCAGCTAAACTCCACAGTTGTTTTCTCTCTCGAAGAGTTGGGATAAAACAGGGCGATAAAACGCTTTGCAACCATCTCATAGATGTTTCGTTCACCTTCTGAGAGGCTGACGCCTTGGCCACTTTTAGATGTTGGTATTACAGCATGGTGCGCTTCAATACGTTCATCGTTGAAGCAACGATGCTTAATGGATGTATCTGCCGATTGAGTGGCCGATGCAAGTCCTTCAACCGTCCCAGCGATTGCCGTTAAAATTTCATCAGCACTAGCATAGTGTGATTCACCTAAAAATTGGTTATCACTACGTGGGTACGTCAAAAGCTTGTGTTTCTCATATAAACTTTGAGCGTACTCTAATGTTTTACTAGCTGAGTAGCCGAACCGCTTAGATGCTTCAATTTGCAGTGAAGACAAATTGAAAGGTACAGGAGCTGCTGAAGATTCTTGCTTAGTTTCAACTTTCTCAACTCTTGCACTGGCACCGGAATCTGCTTTCTGAGTGGCTGCCGCTTCCAGTGAAGAGGTCAAGCGCCCTTTCTCGTCACGTTCAAAACTATCATCAATCACTAGCTTTGCTTTGACTGTGTTTGAACCAACCGCAAAATAACCAAATAATTCGTAATATTTGGCTTTGACGTGATTTTGGTTAGCCAGTGTCACAGAGTTAACAATACCTATCAGCGTGGATATTACACGACCCACGTTTAAAACGGATGTAAAGCCCTTTTCACGCGCTTTTAATGTATAAGCGCGAGTCAAGTTAATGCCGACCGAACTATCAGCAATAGTGCGGCTCAATGCTTTTAAAGTTAGATATTTATAATTTGAGTTTGGCTTCATATTGGCCAATGCTTTTTTAACTGGCGCATCGTTAAGGTCAGCGATTAATAAACGTTCAACAGGCTTTTTGTAATTAGCGTAAGTAATAATTTCATCGACAATCAAATTACCTTCACTATCTGGATCTCCAGCATGGACTAGGCTAGTTGATTGACTCATTAAACTGAGCACTGTTTTTAGTTGTTTTTCTGCTCCTTTTCTTGGTTTGAATTTAGGAGGATAGACGCTTGGAAAGGGTAAATGCTCGATGTTCCATTGCTTATGATCGATGTTGTAGTCTTGAGGTTCACAAATACTTAATAAGTGGCCAACACACCAAGTCACAACGTTATTACCATTTTGATAATAACCATCTTTTCGCTGCGTTTTTACGTCACCACCTAAGCCGCTAAAAATAGCGGCTGCCAACGATGGTTTTTCTGCTATGTATACTTTCATTTCTAGCCCTCTTTAAGATGCAGGAGTTGTTCAATCGTAAAGATCCGAACAAGATTTTTTTTATAACTGGTAAATGGATGCTTCGATTCATCAAATTGAATGTACTCGATCATATCGAAGCGCTTATCTAAAACAGCTTGAAGCTTGTCGTCAGGGACAATATAAAAAACAGCGTCCCAATATTTTTTTTGCCGAGCAATAACGTGACTTTTGAAAATCGAACGATAACGAGAAATGGCTTTTACCGTTCTTTCTGTTTCTATAGCGATTTTCTTTCCGCTTGGGGTTGTTATGATCGCATCAGGTCGATGCTCAACAGCAAAATCTTTTTTGAAAGATTGGCGGTCTCCGTTCCGCCAATTTGTCCAACCCGCTTTTTCTAAATTTATGCGTACTTGCTGATTGAGAAGCTTATGATTAAGTGTTGGGAACCGGATTCTATATGGTTCAAAAGCTTGAAAGTCACTGTCGGTTTCATCTATGTACTGAGCAAGACCTAAATCAGTAATGCCCCAAATTGAGATACTCCCCGTTGAAAATTCAAAAACGTGTTTTTGAATGTACCCCATGTTGATCAACTTCGTCAGCAGTCGGTCAAGTGGTTGACGACTTTTATAACCCATCAAAAGCATTAACGTTTTTAAATCTGTATAAATTTCTTGTTTGAGGAAGCGGATAACGATAGCCATTTTTTCTAAGTTTCGGTTTTCTCTATCAACCTTTGATGAAATCAAATTGCTCATAGATTCTTACCTATACTTTTTCGTGCTTTATGAAACGACAAACAAATTTGATTCACTTCGTTTAGAAGTCGAATCAGTTGATCGAGACAAGCCTTTCTTAGTTCTAGAGTTTCATTTTCTGTTAGCTCACCGCCAGTTCTGGCCATGTAGAGGTGAGTGAAGTAGTCATCAATGGTCAAAAAAATCTTTATGAACATTGCCGTCTCAGGCGTTATAAATTTTCGGTCAACATCAATCTGAAATTTCTTAGTGTTCATATAGCAAACATCCAAGTTCTTGTACTTGGATGTAAACTCTAAATCTAACTGACTGAACTGATCCCGAACCCCTTTAAGCTTAACCATTAGCTTATGTGCGGTTTTTTTAGAAAACTTGGTTTCAATTGATTCACTTTTCTTACTTGCGTAAGCAGAAATTGAAAAAATAGAAGATAGAATAAACGCGCCGTCTATTGGGTTTTTTATCTTTTTAGCTCTGTCACTAAACTTAATATGATCCCACAGCGCGGCGAGTCTTTTGTGTTTCAGTTCCATCATAAGCCCTCAATTTGTTTTTCGAGTTCAGCCAACAGGTCGGCTTCCTCTTCTGCTGTAAAATTCTCTTCTGAGTTATCGAGTTCAATGCTTTCATCATCGTCATCGCTTGAGTTGTTGACAACGAACATGTCTAAATCTAAATCGCTGTTATCATCAATCAAACTTTCAGTTTCGATTGATTCGCTCACTTCATCTTCATCACTCTCAGTGAGAGGTGATGAAATGCTTTCTTGAGTGAAAGGTGAATAGATAGACAATTCTTTCTTTTTCACTTTCACAGGTTGGATAACGGAAGATTTGGCAATCTCACTGGCCGTGAAAATGAAACTAACTTTTTCAGGCAGGTTCATTAACATATTTGAATCTACAAAGTTTCTCTCCGCTAACTTTATACTTCTTGTACCATCCACATTTTCAGTTAGAGATTTGCTTGTCTCAACTCTCCTTGTTTCATCATCAACAAGGATTGTCCCCGACATATCAGCAACCCACTTTGCCGTTTCCGGATCTTGAATTTTATACACAATTTTGTTTTTTGAGTTTTCGACAACCGACCCAACAACAGCATCACCATTTAGATCTGCGGGACAGTCCCGCAAGTCGGCTACTGATTGATGTGCCATGAGAATATGTACACCTTTATCACGTATCGCGCCCAACCCCTCCAAAACAGCTCGTGAAATATGGTATTTCAACTCGTCTAAGAAAATCGCAATCGGTCGAGGTTTTCCGTTAACCCTATCTCGACTTTCAGCAAGTTGATAAATTCGAAGCAGAATCATTTTCTGAGCAATCAGAACTTTTGCATTTCGGATTGAACCAATGATGTAACAACACCCTCCGTTGTCGAACACATCTTTCAGGTTTAATCCTCCTTCTGCATTGATTGACCCGACTAAAGACATTTCTTCAAGCTTCCCGTAAAACGCTTTTACAGTCTCTTGAAGACCCTGAACATAGGGAGTGTTGAAAAGTGATGCGAGGGTTTTTAACTCTTCTTCCATAGCCAACTGTGGGGCTTTCCTTGCTGCTTTTCGGTCATCAATACGGTAGAAGTCGGCAAGGTCTCCTTTTTCTGCCAAACTGAACCCTGCAACAAGTAATTCTTCTATTTGTTCAGGTGTTGCACCTGCTAACAAATCAAGCTGAGGATCGTGTTTGTTTAAATCAATTAGATAAAAAGGTTTTCCGTAATGGTCACACGCAGCTTTCATCAAGTGCGGAGCCCATTCGTCATTTTTTGGATCTTGCACAAATACACCTTCATCTGCACCAATCAACTGATAAAGCACCAAACCAACCGCAACACCTTTACCCGCACCCGTTGTGCCTATAGCGTCTAAATGCTGCTTCTGTAGAGTTTCAAGAGGGATGTATTGCGGTTTGCTGTTTACATCCAAACCAACAAAGACCCCTTTTTTTAGATCGATATAATCCAGTGGATCATAGTCGATACTCTTCGGCAAAAACTCTTTGATCGTGCGAACGTCTGTACGTTCATCACGCATTAACTTTGTTTTTTTAGTTGAAGCTATTTTCAATTTATTGATGAGTGGTGTGAGGCGTCTTCGAAAGAAGATATGAAGGCCAATGCCGCCCAAGAAAATTGGAAAGTTAAAGATTGAGTAAAATGGATACTGAACCATTTTATCTACAGAGATCTTGTACTCTTGAATGAACTTGATCAAGTGCGGGATCGTTAAGTTGCTGAATACGCCGATAGGTATTAGCACGAAGGCCAAAGCGATCAACGCTCTTCTTAGTACGCTGTCATCTTCTACTTTATCCGGTTTGTCAAAGTAGATTATTGGTAGAAGAAAACCAGAGATTAAGCTAAGAATCCATCCAAAATAGTATGTAAATACATACAATTTGGATGCGAGAATCAAGCATAGCTTGAAGATTCCGAACTCAATAACTTCTAGAAACATTCGTTGCACTCCTTGAGTTATTTCGGTGTCGTTCTTCGGTGTTATTGCTCGGTGTCTTGGTAACACCGACAGGAAACACCGAAGGATTAGGATAGATATGTTCTGGACGACCATATCTATCTGTTCCCCATGAATGGGGAATCATTGAAAAAAGGCTCTTTTTTCAATGGGTTGGAATGAATCATTTCCAATCTGGACGATTGAAAATAATCCATTCCAACCTATGGCAAAAACCGTCCCGCTGCGCGAGACCAAGCCCCTCTTCAAGTGCTCACAGCTCATTTTCTGCGTTCGTTCCTCACATGCTAGAAAATATCGCGTTCGACTACGAAGACGAGCTTGGTCTCGCCCACTTCGACGGTTTTTGGGGCAAGCCCCCAAAACAAACCGACTGCTGGGGCAGTCTCGATTTTCGCTGGGGCGAATCGTTTGTTTCGGCTCCCCCGTCTAAGTCAATTTTCAGTGGGCTGAAAAGTTGCCTTAGATGCTTATGAACGGAGTTCAACGCACTTAAAACCATTCAATTGAACCCCGCAAGGGGGCGCTTGTTGCGATTGAATGATTTTAAGCTAGGCAAACTAAGCCTCTTTTTCGTTGACGAAAAATCCGCTTGTTTGAAAAAAACACGCTCGACCCACTCCGCTTTTCCCCCAATTTTTAGATGGAGGGTGAGACAAAATTGGGGGGGGAGAGTGGCTTTCTCGCTTAGTTTTTTTATGAAAAAAGCCTTTCCCCGTTGGTCTAAATGTCTTTAAAAATCCTAGGGGATTTTTAACATTTATTGGGGTAAAGGCTTTTTGAAGGAAAGAGTAAATTAGCAATCCTTGGGGATTGAATTTACTCCTGTTTGGCGTTTTCGTTTGGAGTTTGGCTTGGTTGTTCTACTGGTGTTTGACTTGGTTTGGTTCTTATTTTTCTTCCTTTTCTTTGCTGAACATCTTGTGCCAAGGCTTCCATTAATGATGCTATATCAACACCAGATTCAATAATGGCCTTCCGTTGTGCTGCTAAGATTTCTTCTTGAAGTGCTTTTTCTTCTACTTCTCTTTGTTCACGTTCGTAAACTTCATCGTGAACAATTGTCAGCTTTTCGATAATCTCACTGATTAAGCTGGATGGTTCGGTTTTAAGATGCTTTCTTAGCTTTCTTAAATTATTCAGTTCGTTTATGTCCATTTTGCACCTATTGATTGTTAATCTTCTGCGGTCATTTTTACATTGCAATCACCGCACATAATGTTTAATGATGGTTTTCCCCAAGCCGCATTAAAACACCGTTCACACACAAATTTTACTCGCGTAGGTTTCACCTCGCTTATAATTTGTAGTTCACCTTGTTCATTGGCTTGAACTCCCCACTCTTCAAGTATATCGACAATTTCATGTAGAGTGTTAGTTGCAATCGCGTTCTTGACAATCTCTCTGGCCGGATACTTATCCGCCCAAGAGATTTTGAAATTTCCGCTGTATAGCTCATTACATAAGGCTTCAAAAATGCCACCTTTGATTATATAATCAGCCATTTTGTCACCTGTTTTCTTTCCACCTTCCTTACCGTTGTGCGATGGCATCAAACCGATGGACTCCATTTTATCAGCCCATTCTTTGTTGTGATAACCACCTCTCCCCTTGTTTCCAAAATGGTGCTGCCATAAATGTACCATCTCATGAGCTAAGGTTTGGAGAACTTCTTCGGGTGGACAAATGGCGAAATATGCCGGATTTAATGCAATTTCATCAGTCGTTTTTCCCGACTTACTAACGAAACGGCTTGCGCTAAAATAGCCGTAAGTGCTTTTTTCACGCTGTAACGTGATCAAACAGTGAGGCAGTTCATTAGCGAAAAGTCGCTCATTGAAAAAATCATAAGCGATTTGAAGTTCATTATAAGTATCAACGGTCGGCTTCATCATAATTATGTTTTGTATTGTACAATACAAAACATTTTACCAAACGTTAGATGTCAATCCTATCTGCTGATCTTGTTTTTTAAGCCAATTTGTTTGACACATGTTTCATTTTTACTTTGTCAAAATGAAACATGTTAACCAACTCACCCTGCCGAACTTCTTTAATTTCGATAATCTTCCGGCCATAGCTGAAGTGTCTAGATGCTTGTATAAACACATCTACATTATCGACAATCTGTTTTTTAGCCAACTCAAAGCTGATATTACCTTGGCTTGCAATCAAGTATTGCAAGCGCGAAACAGCATCATCACAACTGTTCGCATGGAGAGTGGTAGCGCAGCCGCTGTGACCAGTATTGATTGCTTGCAAAAATGCATCAGCAGCGCTTGGTTTCCGTATTTCTCCAACCCAGATTCGATCCGGTCGTACACGAAGAGACGTTTCGATCAACTTGGCCATATCAATAAATGAATCTTTTCGGTGTGGTGCTTCCATTGCGATTTTGAAAGGCAGCCAATCGATATAGAGCTCTTGCGTATCTTCGCAAATGGCAATCCGTTCATTTATGGGTATGTATCTAGAGAGTGCTCTCAACAGCGTTGTTTTCCCGCTGCCTGTATTCCCTGACACTAAAATGTTCTTGCCTTGTTTAATTACATCAACAAGGTATGCATACATTTCATCAGTTAGAGCATCATACTCAACAAGTTTTTCAAGCTTTATATGCTCCTTGGGTGCGATACGTAATGTCATGGTTGCACCTTGCGGTGTTACCTGTGGCAACGTGCAACAAAGGCGAGAACAATCGGGTAAACGTGCATCTAAAATGGGATTCTCTGCATTAAATTCTTGATTTAATGCAACTGATACTTGATTTATGAGATTTACAAACTTAGCTTCAGATTCAAACTTTACGTCTGTAAATTCAATTCGACCGTTCTTTTCAATTGACACTCGATCAAATCGGTCAACGAAGATTTCTGTTACTCCTGCGGTCTCATAAAGTTCTCGTAACCCTCCAAAATGTTGCTCAACCCACGTCCATTCGAACTCTTTATCTTTCGGAACTAAGCCAAAAATCGTTTCTATAAAATCACTCATATAATTAACTCATTGCAAGCTTACCCACCTTTGTTGTGGATAACGTTCATGATAAGTGTAACGGTCTATTAGTTAGTAGTAGTGTGTTTCACCGTAGAGTTGACCATTTCTGTAAACTTCGGTAAACCTCAACGTTTTTGAGCAATGACGTGGCGATCGATAACCATTTTTGCTCGAATACTGACAATAAGTGCCTTTAACAATTTCTTGTTGAGTCATGCCCCACTCGACACACCGAGTTTCCGAATCTTTTCCATGCTGATACCTTTCTTCTCTCACGCAATATTTATAAGGGGGAATTAACGCGGCAATGCCTGATTTTGCATCAAATCTATCTGAATTATCTTCGTTGACAGACGCACCGACTAAGCAGGAACTAAAACTAGGCAATGGAGATTTATGTTTTTTGATTCGTTTTTTAAACTCACTTTTAGCTTCTCCACATCCAGATGGAAATCCCATAGGTAAGCACATCCAAATGGCACATTCAGCATCAGAGTCAGCCTTTGCGTCTGGTGAAAATATTGAATAGAAAAATGGCGTGGTCAGAAATATGAATAGTAAAAATTTATCTTTTAACATCGTTAAGTTCCTCATAATGATTTAACACACGAGCTATGTATTGCTCTGTTTCTGGAAATGGCGGAATTCCTTTGTATTTTTTTACATTGCTCTCCCCAGCGTTGTAAGCCGCCAAAGCCAAAGGAATGCTTTCATATTTAGTGATCAACTTAGAAAGCATTTGAACACCCGTATTAATGTTTTCATTCGGATTAAATGGATCAATACCATAGTGTTTAGAATTTGAGTCCATTATCTGCATCAAGCCTTTAGCCCCTTTCGGTGATACCGCAGATGCATCAAAACCACTTTCATTTTTAATTACTGATATAACAAGGTTCTCTGGTACACCGTAAATCTGGCTATAAGTTTTGATTACATCGCAATATTTCACACAATGTGCAGCTTTCGGCGCAGGTCTGTTATAGGTTGACGACCAAGCAAGGTAATTTCTTTCGCCTTTTTTTACTTGTGCATGTGCAGTAACTGAAAATGAGCACATCAATAATAAAAGTAATATATATTTCATAGATTATCCGCTATTACTAACGCCGCTTCGCGTTGTTCCATACAAATAAAAAATTAGCAGATAGCGAATTTTTTATTTGCATGCTAGGTTAAATGAATTTCGATTTGATACCACTTTAAGACATTTAAATTCTGCAAGCTTTTCTCCCTTCTTATATATTTGTAATAAGAAAGTGTTGCCACTGATAATGGTTTACAGATGCAATTCACCTCCTTACTTTCAATATGCTTTATTTCGGACACTAATAATTTGTTCAGCCTACTTTGATTCCGCGCCTTGTCTGACTTATAGAGCATTGGGGAGCATAGTGTTACTTTCGATACATTGGCTTTCTTCAGTCTGCTGATCAACAGCTTGAGTTCCAAGTACGTTGCTTTATCAAATGCCTGTGTTGGCCGCGCTAGATGCACTGATACTGAGCGCCTGTTAAGTAGGTCGGGAACGATCGCTAACTTTGAGCCTTCACACTCTTTGATCACGAATGTATAACAATGAATGACAACCAGAAGAAAAGCGGCCAGTAGATAAAAAATTGGTTCTGAGTCTGAAACAGATAAACAAACTATCGCGCACAGAGTCATTTGAAGTGTTCTGATATTTCTGTCTCTTACAAAATGACAGTCCAAACCGAATTGCTTTCTGATTAATTTAAAAAACAGGATAAAACATAAAAACGCTAACAAATATTTGATTAATTCCATATAAACCCCAATAAAAAAGGCAGTTAATTAAACTGCCTTTTTCAAAGTTCGTGATTTTATTTTTTCTTTCTCAGCAACCCTAAAGCACCAAGTAAAAGTAAACCAAATCCAACTGAGCCGCCGCCTGAATCACCACTAGAACCTGTATTACCACCGTCAGGAATGCTTGGTTTAGGTTTGTTTACGTGCACATATTCATTTGCTGAGAGATAAAGCTTGCCCTCTCCGGAACCTTCAACGATATAGGTACATTTATCAAAAGCAGCAATTGCGTTATTTCCTAAGCATGAGCCACCTACAAGGGTAATTGCTCCATCTGTATACGCTGAATCAGCCGTTACGTTACGATGCAGTGATTGAACGGTAATTGTTGCACTATTAGCGGTCGTCGTAGCTAGAGTTGGATAGTGCCAAGCATCTACTTCATCGAGTAACCAATCTTTCACTGTGCTTAATCGAGTCGCTAACATCGTACCGGCTGCACCAGAGTTATGGATAGCAACAATATCACCGACTTGGTTTGTCCAAGCACCGCCGCTGTCGCCAGCTTGTGTAGTACCGTTACCAGTATCAATTGAAGCGTACCAATATGGGTTAGCTGTGCCAGCAGAGTTAATTTGTGTCTGTGCAACCTTTAACTGTTGGGTTCCAGCAAAACCATAAATATTGATGGTATCGCCATTGTTAACGGGCTCACTATTCAAGTTCGCAACGAAACGAATGTCTTTTGTTTGGTAAGGAGTGTCTAAAGTCCAAACCGAAATATCGGGACCATTCGGATCACCAAGACCTAGAGGGTTATTGCTGACTGTCGCACTTTTAAAGCTACCATCAGAGAAAAGAATGTTATTATTTTGTAGTTCACAGTGGCCAGCTGTAAGCAGATACTTGCCACCAATGACTGTACCGGTACAGTTGAATGTAGCCATATCTGAATATTGAGACCAGTCTAGAGACGTTCCATTCTCGATCGCCATTGTTGCCTGAGATGCCATAGCCAAGGTGATGAATACAAGCGATTTTTTCATTTTAAGTGTCCATTTCTTGATTAACTGAGTACATTTTACAGTTAAAAATATTTAACTGTCAATGTAAAAATTAAATATGTTTAACTATTTTTATTAGGTAAGCCATGTAACATATCGATATATGACTGCGCGCGCTTATGCCCGTTTTCTACGTCTGCTGCTATTTGGTGAATGCGTGTGGGCGCTGTGTATCCCCACCGATTTGCAAGTTCAGGAGCTGTCCAGCCCTTTGACTCATAGTGGTCTTTAAACTCGGTTCTTGTCATAAAAAACCCTCAGAAAGTTAAATATATTTAATACTAACTGAGGGTTTAACCGTTAACAACTATATTTATTATTTATTTAGGAAAGCAAACTGCTCTTGCAGTCACAGTTGTATCTCCCGCACTTGCATGAAGGATCCAACGGCCACTGTTTTCATAGACTTTTCCTTGTTCCATAAAGCCTCTGTAATCACCTTCAACGCCAGCCAAAGCGCAATTATAAGTAGATGTTGGCTCCATAGTCACAGTGCGAACAGTATTTATTGCTGATGTAGAGTAATGTTTAGCACTTCCACCACTTGTTTGTAGCGATAGCTCACTAGTTGTAAAGCCGTTAGTTCTAGTTGTGTGTGGATTGTATGCATTGAGTTGATCATCTGTTTTAATCGCTTCGTCATATGTTATCTTGGCAGCAACACTACCACTACCAAGAACCACTAAGAGAGCGGCGATAAGCCGTTTCTTCATTGTCCATCTCCTATTTATTTACATTGTAGATTGACGGTAACAAGCCCTAAATGTAGAGCTACATTATCGCTGTTTGAATTTCGTTTTGCGCTGGCATCAAGCCCTACTTGGATATGAGTAGCTGTCTCGTTAAGCTTATACGCACGCTGCATTCCGGTTAATGTGTGATATCTGTCTGTTAACACCTCCGTAATTGAAAAACTTGGTACAACACTTTTTCCTGTTGGACATTTAGGTTTTTGAATCCAGGCACCATGTCCAACGGTGTAAATATCCGTTAATCGACCTGATACCCCTCTTTGTGTTCCGTCAGAATTCCTTATCGTTACGTCTTTAACATTGGTAATTGCAAAGTTGCCGCCCACATCCCAATCGCCTAGCAGCGTTGAATCGTCACCACTACGCTTAACTAGAGAATCGTAAGCAAAAGCCTTGTCTGGTCTGTCTACTCGCAATGTGAGCGTGTTGCTTGCATCGTTGTAAACGACATTTGGCATCTGTGATGCGTATTGAAGAACTGCTGCACGTTCGAACTTGAAATTATTGTCTGTTTTATCCGGCAAGTTGATAACAATTTCAGCTCTGTAATGGGTAGGACTTGCAGCATTAGGAACGGGAACAACTGAGTAGTTACTGTCAGGTATCAAGCCTAGTGATGTTTGATTATAACGCTCACAAAAGCCTTTCTCGTTGTCACTCACCGAACAAGTTGGGATATACACTCCTTCCAAGTCACTAAATCCTGTTGGAAAAATGGATTGGGTATTTACACCCCAACCCGCCTGATAACGATCCGCTGCATAAGCATGAATTGAATCTCTGTAATAGAGTAAACGTTCATAAAATTTCTCAGCGGTTTGGTTCATTCTTTGATGCTGAACATACTGCGAATAATAAATTACAAATGCTGATGTAATCGTTAACGCAATTAATAATGCAGCAAGACTAGATAAACCTTTTTCGCGGTTTAAAGACTTGTACAAAAAACCTCACTTATTTAATGCACCCTGTAATTACATCCAATTGCTGCCAATCTGGAAGACTAAAACTTAAAGGAGCATAAAATATCATTGAATTGGCACTATATTCATTGCTTTCTAGAAATCTTGAAACACTTGAAAGCATAGAACTATCATTGAAGTGAGCAGTTATTTTAATAGCCACTGGCTTAACATTCGTCATTGTTGAATGTTGAACATACTCGACTGTGAAATCAATTGAATTGAAAGAGCTATCTAGATTTAAATGACTCATAGACAGCTCAGTTTGACTTAGACACCGAGAGCTCAACACATCCTCTGAATAATTTACATTACTCAATTGGATTATTTTATTCACATATGCTTCAACTGATTTAGCTGAAGCATATGAATATCCCAATTGAGCGACAGGAGGAACTAACGTTATTAATAAAAAAACGAGGATGCTAAGTTTTACGGCTAACTCACCAGTTAAGATTCCTCTCTGCTTATTCATTAGTAGGTCATTGTAATGCTATTGGATCCCGTTGAAATGGACGAACAACCACTAGCCTCTGTACAGTCACCTCGCGTTGAGGAAGCTACTGAATCAGCCAAAGAAGCAATCTTATTAGTATCTTGTGGAATCGTGGCCACGACATCAAAAAGACCAGATGAACCTGAATTTACTCTAATATCCCAGTCACCGCCATAGATGTTTGTGCCTTTACCATCGTCAGAGTCACCACAAACAGATTTACCTAATTCACCAGAAGCACATACTTTTGCTATCGATACACCAGTGAAACCAGTTCGACCTTTTTTCCAGTTTGGAACAGCCTGTGCGATTTGGTTAGCTTGCCATGTAAAGTGGATCTCTCTAGCCTTATCCCAAATTTTGGGAGACTGAGACGCGACAAAGATTAGCATTGCAACAATACCCACTAAATAACCGATAAACTCTGCACTTAGCGCACCACGTTGTTTTTTTAAACTCATTTTAATACCCGAATTTTACTTTAGTGATTGAATCGAATGCTAGAAGCATTACACCAGACAGGACGAGGCAACCAAATGAATATGTCACAACATTGGTTATTCTAACGCCCCAAGTTTTTAGTTTATTAATTTCATCAGTTAATTTTTCCTGATGAATAATCGAACTTCTTTTTAATGTCTTAGAAAAATCTCCTATATCGCCAAGTAATTTTAATGTATCGACTTCTTCATCTACTAAAAGACCTGTATCGAAGATGTCACCGAGGTTTGTTTTACCAGTCCCCATAATATCAAACATTTTATCTATGTGGAGTGACACATACTTTCCACACTCTTCTTGATATTGAAGTAAAGCTTGTTTGATATTTGTTCCAATAGAGACTTGATGAGCAATAGACGTTAATAAGTTTGCGCACTGAATATAACGATACTGCTTATAAACAGGCAAGTTATCTACATACTTTCTACTATCACCACACCAATATTTTAAACTGATAAACATTGATATGAAAACGATAAAAAATATGACTGATATTACTAAACCATAGTTAAGCCAGAACAAGCCAAACTCATTTGCTAATACACTGACTGTCCCCCATCGCCTCCGGCTAACCAATTCAGCCAAACTTGGGAAAGCGAACTTGGAAGTTAGTGCGCTCGCCAAAAAAACAATGATTAAACTCAGAATCGGTTTCCTAAAAACCTTAACTAACTGAGTTGTACTAGCATTTTCTATTTTTAGTGAATCAATCGCATCTTGTAGACCTGCGTTAAACTCACCAAGTTTTTCATTGCTTAATAAGCTAAGGTAGGCATTTTTAGAAAGGTAATCTTTCAAGCCGTGAGCCATTGAAAAACCGCTTCCTAATGAGATTTTGCAACTTTCAGCCGCTAACTTCTCCTTCTTATTACCGTATTTTGATATTTGGTCTGCTATTCCTTTTTGTAAAACGCCCGCATCCGAGAGACGCTTTATTTTTTGTAATAGCTCAATTTGACTCTGTACATTCATTCTGATTGCCATACAACACCTTAAAAGAAAGAATTGTAAATATCTCTTGTCTCTTGCGGCATCAGCCCTAGGACTCGCTCGCTTGCTGTAAAGACGTCTATTTCACCTCGCAAAATTTTTAAATTTGCATGACTAATAATATCTTTAAAGCCTTTCGCTTTTAGTGCCTGAGCCCATCCGAGATAATCTTTATTGAGAATGTAACGGCGGTCTTCATCGTCTAAAACAAGCATTTCAATAACGCTCGTTCGCCCCTTTTCGCCTTTGATACAATGTGAACAACCTTCGGGATTTTTAAACCTGACGTTATCGAGGCTCTTATCCTTTTGTGTCTCAATCCAGATCTCTAAACGACCTTTATCTCTTTGTGATAGGACGTTCAAAGCTTCTTCTTTGGTTAACGAACACTTAGGACAAACCTTTCTGACTAAAGCCTGATAGATCCAAAGCCTCATCAAGTTTGGTGCAGAAATCAAAGAGACAGGGACACCCATTTGTTCAGACAGAGTATGTGCGATACCGATGCATGAAGATGTATGTAAAGTAGCAAACATCAACTGCCCTGTTTCACCTTTGCGGCACACACTCATAGCCCCTTTTTCTTCGCGGACTTCACCATGCATTTCGACGTCTGGATCGTGACGCAATAAATACTTGGCCACATCTACAAAAGTATCGCTGTCAGCAGTATTTGAAATCGATGTTTGAATCACACCAATATCAAACTCCACTGGTTCTTCAATGGTATTGATAGCTCGACCTTTGCCCTTCATCGAGTTCAAAGCCGCAGCTAGAGTTGTTGACTTACCACTCCCCGTTTGCCCCGAAATCAAACAAACGCCATTTGATGAGTCAGTAAAATCAATAAATGTATCGTAGTGGCCTTGTTCCCATCCCAAATCGGTGATCTCAGGAATGTTAGGATCTTTATTTAACCAACGAAGCGTTAGCTGACCCCCTCCATCTGCATAAATGTATGCGAGCCGCCATTTACACAAACGCTTACCATCTGGCGTATCAAGTTCGATTTCTAGTCGTCCATCGTTAGCTTTATTTTCAGAAAAGTCATGCTTCTTCTGAGTTGCTTCGTTGAACATGTAACCGCAGAGCAGCATACCGAATTCTTTTTCGGGGATCTGTTTCTGTAGCGGTGTAATACGTCCATCTACCCGAACGTTGATTTCGGTTCTATCTCGATATATCTCGAAATGTATATCAGACACACCAAGCATGGCCGATTTTTGTAGAATATCCCTCGCGGCTTCAGCAATCTTGGATATTTTCGCTTTATCCACAAAAGCAAAGTTGTTTTTGTTTGATATTGTTTTGTCAATATACGCTGCAACCTCACTCACAGATTTCTTAACAACTTTAGGTCGCCGACCGTTTAACTCAGGAATCAAATTTCGATGCTCTTTGTATTCCTTCATAATTTCCGGTATTGATTGACTATCTAAATCACTGGTATGGATCTCTCCGTTATCCAGTAATACGGCATCTTGATGCCGAAGGTAAACATTCTTTAGCCCCTCCGTTTGTAACACATCACTCATTTAAACCACCTTTCTCATTGGTACTAATATCAACCGATACAGGTTCCTCCATGAAACTAATGACTCGACCTTTGTACTTGTACTGTATCGAGTTCCATTCCGCAGCTAGAGGTGATGAAATACCACTACCCGTTCGCCCCGAAATCAGACGAACACCTTTTAATGATTCAGTAATATCATCACTCACTTACACCACCTTCAGGAACCATCTGATGATTAAAGAATTTTTGGAATGTTTCATTAGTGCCAAGGTCTCTGAAAATGACCGAATTACTCGATATAGAGACAACTTTAACACCATAGAACGCCGCCCCTTCCGCAATTGGTAAATCCTCACCGTCCACGCTCACCCAAGCGCGTTTGCTTTTTGTTGACGTGATAATGCTAGAAACAACGATCCGGTCTTTAAACGGAATAGTTAAAGTAACTTTATCAAGAGCTTTTTGCTGTACTTCATCAATAGACGGTGCATTCAGTTCTTCAAGTTTCTTTTGAGCTTCTTTCAATGCTATCTGTGAATTAACGTAGTCGATTTGAACAGTGTTTGAGTATTTGCTCTCAAGATTTCGAAGCACTTTCTCACCGTCTTTTGTGAGCTTGAAGGTTGGCTGTTTCACTTCATGACTAGCTTTTGTAACACTTGTCGATTTTTTGGCTTCGTAATAAGACGAAGGCTGACTTCGTACATCGTCCACACTTTGTTTTGGAAGCTCTGTTGTTGCACTGGCCACATCAATCGAAGTGGATGGAGATTGATCTTGCTCTGCCAAATCTATCTGCTTATATACATCTAACTCAGCAGCATCAACCACTACTTGAGCTTTCGGGCTATCCGAAGATATAAAATCGTAAACCGAATAGATAACCAAAAACGAAGCAAAAACTAAAATATAAATGGTCTTCTTTGGAAGTTTCTTAAAGTTCATTTACTAACCCTTGCAAATTAAAGGACATGACTAATTTGACATTTTCACTGTCTTGTTTAGTCATGCTGAATGATTTCATTGTTACTGATGGAGTCTTTAGAATGGATGAAAGTATTCGAACATTTCCCAAATGAGCGTCCAGTTCCAACTCAAAATATACAACGGAAATATCTTCAAAAAGGCTTTCTGACTTCTTAGTTACTTTCGCACCTAGCCACTCTAAAGCATCAATCAGATCGCTTTTATAACTAGAGATAAAAGCCGGATTAAATCCACTTACATGAGAAAGTGAAACAGACAACTGGTTGTTGCTAAGATTGTAATGATTTTTAAATCCCTCATTACTCTCTAACCAATCTCGAATGACTTTCTGGCGAACGTCATTTAGCTTGAGTGATGAAACCAACCTGTCACCATCCAAATCAACCTTGTCGATTTCAATAGGGGCAGGAGCAAGCTTTGCTTCTATAAAGATGTTCAACGCATTATCAATCACATCTGAAGCAAGCACATTTGTATCAAAACCTTCAAGAAAGAGCTCTTTTTCAGTTTTGGGCTTCTCAGCGACTGCGACTGTCTGAGTTTCATTTTCAGAAAAAAACCATACAGAAGAAATAGCGATAATAAGCACCAAAACAACTGGAAGAGTGACCGATTTAATCGACTTTTTTACTTGCTTTAAAGCAAACGGCTTCAAATCATCTTGAGATATTGGATTGATTGGGTATTGCTTGTCTTTTTGAAAGTTTAATTCTCCATTTGCAACGAGAATTTTTGATGCAATGTGAATATCATAACTAAGGTCATGAAGCAGTGTTTCTAAATCAGCAACCGCTTCTGCATGAACACCTTCATTATCGAATGAACACGCATACCATATTTCACTTTCTAACTTTTCAAGATAAACAAAAGGGGATTGAATATCCCCTTGTCTTTGCAAAACAGCCTTTATTGCCTCTGCTTTTGCGTAAGTAAATTCATCTTGATAGTAGCGAACCAATTCACCATTCGATTCCAAAACTAATTCATAGTTTGAAGGATGTTTTCTTTGATGCTTGGCTAATTGCTTTCTATCAATCAGCTTCGCTTGATTACTAACTATCATAAACCACCTACATTGCTTTTCGTGGTGTCAACAACACCAAGGTTTCAGTAGTTCGGTTACTTGATCCAGTCCCTCCGAACAAAGTAGACCAAAAGTTCTTGCTGCTTTCTGCGGTTTTAGAGCTTTGTTTAACAGATGCAATCACGTAGGTTTGACCGTAACGAGCTTTGTTCGCAAAAGTAATCTCACTACTTTGAGTCGAGATCATACCCAAATCGATTTGCTGTACCTTTTTAGTATCTCTTGACTCAATTTTTCGTAACTGGCCAGAAATTCTAAGAAATGCGTATTCATCACTGACTTTAGCGTTAATCATCATATCAACGCCTTCACGCTCCTTATCTCGCGTAACACTGGCAGTCACAACCCCATCACTATTATCACTCGATGTTTCGTATAGGTAAGGCTCCTCTCGCTGCTGTGTGAGCTTTGCCGGTTGATTATTAAGTATTAAAGCCGTGATTGGCGTTTGGGTTGAAACTGTCCCTTGTTTCTCAAGAACCTTAATCAGCGCTTCTGTACCCGTCCATTTATCGGCACCAATAAAGCCAAGTCCATAACCCGCATCCTGAGACACAGTGTTAGTACCAGGCATAAAGAACTGAAGCGTACCATTCGACATATCTTTAACAATGTTCCAGTTTATGCCTCTTTCTGTATCGAGGTTCGATTTAAACTCTAACACTTGGATTTCGAGATAAACTTGCTTAGAGATTTCAGCTTGATAGGCGTTAATCACCTCTTCAATTGTTTGCATTTGATCTGGCGTAGCCGTGACAGAAATACTTGTCATCGATGGCAGTACAGCAACTGCGTTGTTTGCCGCCTCACTACCGCCGAGTACAGCCTTTATACTGTCTGCAATTTCTTGTGTGAAATTGAGGTCTTTATAAGCAACATTGATAAATTGCCCTTCAACTCGAACACCAGAATCTTTAGAAGTACCTTGCGAACCGAGCTGACCAGATACCATTCCTGACGGAATATTAAGTGGAAAGACTCTTGTAACAAATTTGGTCACTTCGAGGCGATCATTTATATATTCGATGCCATAACCAGAAACCCGAGAAATAAGGTTTAAAATGTTTTTCCTTGTGTGTGAATAGTTGAAGCTGATTCGCTTATTTGGATCAACATTCTCAGAGAAGTAAATCGGTACATCGAGCGGATACATAATTTCATCAAGCACTAAAGAAAGTGGCTTTGACTTATAGTTGGTCGTTAACTTCTCATTCATCCAAGAAGTATCACTTTTTGTCTTGCTGATTGGTACAATCTCAACAGGTGGCTTATCAAAGCGCTGAACTTTTTCAGGCTTAACATAGTTTGTGTATTCGCCGATTTGCTGATGTACTTTATCGTTATGCTCTAGATTTTGTTTATATTGTTCCGAAGCACAGCCTGCCAACAAAAGCGCAACAAATATTGTAGTAAAGATATTTTTCATTATTGTTCCTCTTGGATAAATACTTGTCGCGTTGATTCAACAACTCCCGAATAAACCGGATATTCTTCTAACACAGTGGCCAACGCTGTTGAGTAATCATCAAAGCGAGTCAGAAGGTAATAATCAGCGCTAAACTCGTAATCTTTTCCGGCCAGTCGCCAAGAACGTTTGTTGCTTGAATCATCTACCCACACAAGCCCGTAGTTTTCGGCAACTCGTTGTACCACCGTTTTTAAAGAGTTTCCGCTTACGTGAGTAATACGTGCTTCTCCTTCAAAATCGTAGATACCCGCGACACTGTTCTGATCATCGACAATGACGTTGATTGTAAATTTCAATTCGTCCGAGAGTTGCTTGATAGCTTTCTTGAAGTTGTTTGATTTAAAGGTGAGTATTTTTTCACTAACGCTATCAATCGCCTGACTGTGCATAGTGTTCATTGACCAAGCAACGCTTGGATAACCCTCTTCTCTTAGCCAACGTTTGATTGCTGCTTGATAACGCTCACCCTTTCTCACTACAAAAGAGAGCTCATTTTCAGGGGCTATAGTTACCGATACAATTGGCCGTTGTGGTTCGAGAACTTCAGGAGTCTTTGCAATCTGAGTCGGTTTAAACACGGATAAGTCAGCTTCGAGTAAGTTTAGATTCATTAACTCGAAGTACTCCCCTTTTCCAGCATAGTTCTGCTGAGATGAACAACCAAATAACACACCAAACGTCAGAATTAATAACACATGCTTTTTCATCATTTATTACCCTTTCCGAATGTAATCAGACGATGCTTCTTGTCTAATATGATGGTGTTATCTTCACCAATAAGAAGCTGTAGAGCATGAAGAACAGGCATTGTTCTATGCATTTTTGCTACAGCAGGGATTGGTTGACTAAGTATCAAACTTGCTGTTGAAGGTGCGGGATATTCAGTTATGATTTCATACTCTAGTGGTTCTAATATCCACTTTGCGGCTTCATTCACGGTTCTGATTTCTGGCGGGTAAATCGTTCTTACCGCAACATTGATTGTGTCAACTTCTGGCAGTAATCGCGCAGAACTCGCACCAAAACTTGATAAGAGTAAAAGGGGTAAAATTAGCTTTTTCACAAATAATCCTCATAAATGCTTTTCCAAGGTTTAAGATAAATTTCGTCTTCAATAATGACGTTCATACTCTGTCCGGTTCGGATAGTGTTAGTTGGCCGTAACTGCAAATATTTCTGCACCTCTGGAGCTATCTGATCTCGAAGTCCTTCGGAGACCTCCCCCGCATATGAATTATCAGAATTAGCTCCCGAACCATCATAGCTACTGTTGTTTGCAACTAGGGCATATGCCGCAACACCGAGAAATTGCGCCATTAAATGACGGTCAACTTGATCACTTAAACCTGTTAAACCCTGCCTATCTAAACCGCTTGATTTAGTCATATCGATCTTGTTTCCATTGGGTAATATGAGCCACGGAACCGAATAACCCACGTAACTATTTATGACTTCATTAGCTGTACTTAATTTGTAGCTTTTGAAAATCAACTCAGAACCTTTGGGAATGAGAACATATTCATAATCAACATCAAAAATATCTTGAGTGACCATGCCTTTAAACGTTCCCGTTCTATCGCTATCGGCTTTCATAATAGAAATGGCGGGAATTATGGAGCCGATAGGCAACTTCAACATACCCTCTGTTGATGCCTGATAGGTGTTTTCGGACGTATATCCAACAATATCGCTAGGCGGCAAAGAAAAACTGTTTTCTAGGCTAGCTACATCTGTCTGTACGACACTTTGCTCATGTGGTGAGTAGTTCCCCGCCAAAATGTTTTGCTTTAATTGCTCCATCTTCTTCAGGCGTTTAGCAACCATTCTGCGTTGATCTTCAGTGGACAACATTTCATCAGATGTTGAAGTGACAACATCAGTATTCGTCTTGGCCAACGTTGTTGAAGACACGGAAGGGCTTTGTACTGGCTTGAGTGACCAAGCAGCTCGGGAAGAAAGTGCCGCACGTTTATATTCAAGTGCAGCATTTCGTTCTTTCTCACTTTGCACTGACGTACCCGCTATTGCATCAGTAACAACACCTTTTAAATCCTCTTTAACTTGCTGTGTTACAGAAACATCCGATACGTCAACTGCCTTACTACGTTCCTTAACAATTGTTTCAAATGTTTCTTGGGTAACGTCTGTTGGCGCGCTTTCTTGAGTTACTTCGAGTGTTGTAGAGGGAGGGTTTGAATTTGAAGTGTTCTCTTGGCTTATCGAACTCTTCATTTTGTCAGCAAGAATCCATAAAAAAAACATCAAGCATATAACACCAAATGACATCTTAATAAAAAGTGACATCTTCTTTTTATATTCGGGAGACTGTTCATTAGGTGTTAAGTGAGTTTGATTTCTGGATTCTTCGACTTGAGAAGTCTCATTATCCATTAAATGTTACCCTTGGTTGCGTTGTCTCTGCGTTTGACTTCAATTGTTACGTTATCAATTCGCATCGTGAACTTTGGATAAATGCCAGTGACTTTGTAAACACCGTAGGCATCGTCATATTTGGTTGGTGCTATGGCATCTTTGCCCCCAATCACAGTTTCAACACTTAAAATTCCACGGTTGGGATTCGCTAGTCGAATGTAAGTAAACTGGCCGTCATCATAAACATCAGAAACAGTATTGTTTCCTACAAACTCTTTCCCTTCATCCCAAGAATATCTTGTGTAAATTCTAAAGCGGTATTTTCTCAGAGCATCGACTACAGCTTTATTACGCTCAAGCTCGCTACTCTCTTGCAATGAAGCAAGTTCTTTTTCGAGCTCTTTTATGCGTCTTTCATCAACGAACGGTACAGCGGGTTGATTTCGTTGTATCCCAAAACCTTGAATACTGCGTTTTTGCTGATCGTTAAAAAAGGCGTTTGTTGCATCAACAATCAAACACGGTTGATTGCCTTTTGAGTCAGAACGTCTTGCATGTATATCAATCGTGTTGCCGTCATCAGTAAATGCATAAATCATTGTATCTGCACCTTCCGGCAGTTCTGAGTTGGGTTTTAAAACGATTTGATTTGTACCTTCTAGCCCCTCTACATCCCACAAGTGATTGTTTGAAATAACAGGAGCCGTTATCAAATTAGCAGGAAGCTGAATGCGTCCCCCCATACGCAAAGCGCTTTTTATTTCAATAATATTACCCTTCTCATATTTTACTTTTTGGCATACTGCCGCATGAGTTGGGAGAGATAACAACAAAATCGTAATCGTGGCTAGAGCTCTCACTGAATACGCTCCTTATTTAATTCATAGCTTACAATTTCAACCCCAACAGGATTGATTTGTATAATTTCATTAGATTGTTTAGTTACTTCAGTCTTCGGTTTTAAATGCCACTGAACAGTTAAAACGAGTGCTTCAGGTTCATTCTTTTTACCGTTATTAGTGACTGTACGAGTAAAGTAAACATTACTTTTGACCACTTTAATTTTGCTTTCAGGAGATAAGCTCCAATCGACATTATCAAAATGGTCAATATTTCTTACTTTGACTTCTACACGTAACTTGGATTTTTTGAGTTCTTCTTTTTTAGCAATAGCATTAAATCCACGAGGATCTAAAAACTCTTGCTTTAAACTCTCAGACATAAAAACACTGGCTTCACCCCAATCAGAATCTATAGTTTCAGGTGCAACTTTATATCGGCTGATTGCAAATGATTGCAAGGCGCTATCTATTGTTGTTTTGAAATATAGTTGTTCATCTTGTGGCTTGTATTGCTCCACAGTCCAACCGCCATTTCGCTCTAATTTAACGTACAAAATTTCTTTCGTAGTCTGAGCCTGAACAAAAGCGAAGAAGAGCAAAATATATCCAATAATTACCGCAACAACTAAAGAAATACAGAAGAAAAACCACCGATTTCGTTCAGCCCTAAGTTTTGCGTTATCACTGTTTTCTTGCGGAATATTTACGTCCTTAACTTCGTCAGCAATTACACTTTCTTGCATCAATGACCCTTACTTAAAACGATTTATGAGTGAGGCAACACCTTGCATCTTCATAATTTTACTTGCAGCGATACCTGCACCGCGAGTTGCTGCGGCGCTTGGCGAAGCAACATTACTAACGAGATTGGCCGACAAACCTATACTCGATAAGATAAGCAGAATGCCTACAATCATAGTGACTAGCGTATCGGTGAAATCGATGAAGCTAGCGCCGTGAGTGTTTTTGTTTGTCCAATCGCATGAAGCAAAGTCAGCCAGATGGCCACACTGCAAAATTCCCATCGCTTTAAATTGAGCTTGAATACCCAAAGCAGTTAAAACACCCGCAGCCCTCACTACGATCAAAAGCATGATGGAACCGAGAGTGAACTTAACCCACGCATCGAACATGTTTCGAGTCGCCGGATGCATCAACATAGGAACAAACAAAATACTGAGGATTTTTGCTAGTGCGATAGTCCACATCGCCCAAGAGCCAATGAAATACATACACAACTCAAGTACAAATCCAGCTACGTGCCAGAGTATCGCGTAAAGAACGTCACCAACGGTCATATCCCAAAACGATAATTCCGACCCCAACATGAATTTGAGTGAGTGATTAATCCATTTATGCAAGAAGAAAGGATCACTATTACCCGTTCCTAACCTGAGAAATATAAGACCAATTCCGTCAGCTACTTCAATCAGACTATCAATAATTTCAGAGTAACTACCCCAAACAAACAAAGTAAAAAAAACCATAAGTGTTGAATTGATAATTTTTTCAGGTTCAAAACCCAAAATCATAAATCGACCAACTTCTTGAACGTAAACAAGCACTGCCAAAAAGAGCATGAAAATCAGCATAAATTGATGCAATTCAGAGCTTGCATTTATCTGATTTACAAAATCGTTTACCGTGGTTGCAAATGTATTTCTAAAAACCGAACTGGCATCACTCATCGAATTAATCCTTCATCAATTGTAATTCCGTTTTCTTTCGCTTCTTTGAGTCGCTTTAGATTACGTTCCTTCGCTCTCAAAATCGCATTTGAAATACGCTGATCACTCTGGTTTGAGTAACTCATTTCTGAAAGCCTCATTTCATTCTGAAGGTCTATCTGCTCCATGAGAATCTGGTTTTGTTCAACAAGTAGCTGAAGCGTTGCCAGTTCGCTTTGGTCGCCCAAATTTAAGCGTTCCGTATCGATTCTCTCTATATCACTACGAGTTTTAAAGTTTCTTTCGCTGAAATACTGCCGCTGGTTCGCTTTTACGTTGGCATCATTGGCCAACGTATAAGCTTGAGATAAGTCAGGTGGTGTATACCCCAACGCATCATCAGCAAGCTTGTTTAAATCAGCTTGATTGCTGATAGAGCCAAAGCGATTAGTCACTGACTTATTAACTTGCACTTCTTGAGTACCGTTGTACTGCTCGTTCAAGCGTCTTAAATCGCGCTCTAACGCAGGAAAGTCTCGGCGAGCTATCTTATTCTTCAGCCCTTCGACTTGATTCAAGAGAACCTGATATTCTCTCAATGTCTGTTCATACTGCTCTATAAGCTGTAAGAGTTGTTGAGTATTCAATCCAGTTTGATTCAGTATTTGCTCATACTCTTTTAGAATTTGAGTGTATTGAATAACACTCTGCAAAAGACCAGAAATGTCTATTACAGGGAAACCAGTTGAGTAAGATTTAAACGAAATTAATAGAACAAGAACTGAATTAATCAGTTTCTTTTTCATAACAATCACCTCATAGATTCAATCGCTTAATTATTTTTTCAATGGCAATATCTACATCGACTTCAGAATCCAGTATTTCTTTAGCAATTACGGCTTCATGCGGTCTTGATGTAGCAATTACATATTGCTCTGGCTCAACAAACAGATTAATTACTTTCGAAATTCCAACGTCCATTTGTTTAATAAATGCTTGCTGCTTAGGCTTGAGATTCATGATTACATCAATCTCATTGTCACCTAAGAATGGAAAAGCGTGTTTATATTCGGCGGTTTCCATTTCTGGATCTGCCATGAAAATAAAAGTCGTTGCCGCACTTCTCAACGTTGACCATTCATCTAGTGATGAATAGTGTTTAGGGCTCTGAGTCCAAAAACCCATACCGCCCCCATGCTTAAACCAAGTCCTTGCTTTAGCAATTAAAAACTCAGCAGCCCCTTTTTTAGTGAATGTATATTGACATTCGTCTACTTCAAGGAACTTTGCTCTTGTGCGGTATTGGGGATCTTCAAAAAGTCTAACCGCCCTAAAAAAGATTTCTGTGTTTACAAGTTGAGCCAGTTCAGGAGAATCTTTAACGCCTTGGATGTTATAAACAGAATACGGCTTATCAAGAACCCCTACTGCATCATCAACGTTATCGAAGAGATTCCCATACAGCCCACCTTGCCTAAACTTACCAAGCTTTTTCTGGACATTCGGTTTGCACTGGCCAAGCATTGATGAAAATGATTGTAACTCCTTACTTCCCTCCATCGTGATTTGAATTGCGCGCTCTAATTCAATCTGTTCGTCAGAATTTAACGATCTTAAATCTTCTGCATCATTCATCTTCAGCATAAGATTGATAAGCGTCATCATGTGGCGAACAAATTCATCATCTCCTTTTCCACGCGACATACTGAATGGGTTAAACCCTTTCGTTGTCTGTGAATCAGCCAACCGGAAAATGCTTGCATCAGATTGAAAAAAAGCGGCCAAAGGCTCGCTTCCACTATCCACATCCATAGCACAGTACATGCCGCCTAACTTCAAAAAATGGTTGGCAACACATTGCTTTAAGAAAGTTTTACCACTTCGGGTTGCACCAGTGCCAATGATGAGACATTTATCACCCACAAACGGCGTATAATGAAACGGAACACCGTCATTACTTTCGAAAACAAACAGTGCCTCTTCTTTAGACTCTCCAAAATGCCACGTTTTTAGCCCTTCATTACTTCTATAGAACAATGACATTGCGGCAGCCTGTGAAGAGTTCACAGTCATTTTTCTTATGCTGTCGCCCTTATAGCCTAATAACATCGACTCGTAAGCATGTAAAAGCCCAACACTTTCCCAAAGCAAATAAAATTCAGAGTTTTCTAAAACCGATTTAAGACGCTTGACTCGTGCTTTTAAAGCTTCAACGTCTTCATCAAATACGCAAATAAACGAGTACCAATCACCATACTTATCATCATCAGCCGACATTTTGAGCAGTTCTTCTTGTACAGCTTTTAGCTTTGGATTCGCTTGTATGCGTGAATTAACACGTTCATGATTGCTTTCGCCACTAAAAAGATCGAGTACACTCATTTGAGAACGGTATAATTCGTCTTCTTTTTCAGAAACGTACTTACGCTTATCTTGCTTAGAATAAGGGATAAATCGAGTGAAGAATGAATAATTTCCTTTTTCAAGGACAGGTCGAAAATCGCTACTCCATGCAGAATCAGGAACGTATTCATCCCCAACACCACGAACACTAGCAATTCTCAGATAAATCGTTTTAGAACTTTGAATTTTGAGATATGTAACACCCTCAATCACCACCGGACTTACTTCGGCTTCAGAAAGTAAAACATCCCAATTATCAAGCGGTGCTTTACGCCTTACTGAAAGATTATCAGTGTTATAAGTGATCAGTGTTTTTTGTAATTGGAATAAATCACCACTCGATAAACGCTGATTATCTAACGAACGAAAGGAAATACCTAAATCCAAGTTTGAAAGACATTGATCAAGAACATCGATTTTTTCGAGTAAATCTTTTTGCTCAAGAACCATTGACTGACGATATGACATCGCTTGCTTTAGCTTAGATCGCTCATTTTTATCTAAGATAGCTTTGAACATCGTACTGACAAACTCTTTGCCTAAATCGCTGTAGTTTGACAAACCATTGACAGTCACAATCCAAAAGAGCTTAGACTGATACAAGTCTCTTTTGTCGTTTAAAAACTTTGCTCTGCGACTTGATACTAACTCCGCACGTTTGTGTTTGCGTTTTTTGAACTTAATCTCTTCACAATCATAGTGAAAATAGATTTGAGTAATATCTGCTTCAAACGGCATTTTTTGTAAGATATTTCGTAACAAGCGAGTTAGCTTTAATTTGTCTTCAGTGCTGAGTAATTCAGCCTCAACACCACTTAAAGACAATGCACCAAGGATGCTTCCTACATTAGTTAATGCTGAAAATGAATTGGCTTCTGCATACGTCCTAATTTTGGTGTTGAGCGCTGTCATATTAGAAACTTCCTAACCAAGTGATAAATGTACCCAAACTAAATAGTAGAATTGCCCCGATACAGATTCGGAAAAGCCATGCAATGGCCTCACTAGCTTGTTTTGGTGCGAATACCCACAAAGCAATCGCCGCTGATGCGCCAATAAAAACAACAAACAGCGTCCCTGCACCACCCAAGAAATCTACAATTTGTTGGAAAAAGCTCGTAATTTTCCCAAAAAACCCCGTACTGCTTCCCAAACTTACAGAAGCGTGTGAAAGCTGAGAATAACAAGCCAATAAAAGAATATAGCGATAGATTTTCAAAGTGTTTGTCTCCATTGTTTGAAAGGTATTACCCTTTCGTTTTGAATAACCAATATTTTCTTTTTTTCGATAGAATTGGATGTAAAAAATGGAGCTTTTATAGTGCTTAACCACAAAAGCCATGCGTTTATATCATCTTTATGAACCATCCTAAGAGGAACAAATATCACTGATGAATATAAAAAGCCAAATATCACCCCGTAAAAAAGACCAATTTTAGAAATAGCAATACCAATCCCAAAACAAGAAAATAGCGCTCCAAATGCAAAAAGCGGTAAAGGAAGACCAAATATCCCTCCCTTATCTTTAGAACTGGTGTTATTTCTTAACTTTGGATTTCTTTCCAACTCCCCCCCTTAATATTTATCTAACTTAGTAAGACAGAAACTTTTATCTTTAAACCCACTAATTTCATTACAAAATGAATTGCCATCAACAAGCTTGGTGGTTGAGTTAAAAGAATAGGTTTGATAACTAGCATCAGAAGGCTCATTAATTGAAATGGAGTTTTCTAGAGGATAACCAGAATAGGAAAACGACACATTAATAATGCTTTCATTGGCTTTCACTTTGTACAATGAGAGTGTGTAACCTAAATCAATCTGTTTAATTATTGGCTCGTTCTTTTCTGAAAGACCTAAAACAACATGTTTACGGTTTACATCTTTGAGATGAATAGGATCATTGCCATAAGTTAAGAAAATAGATTTTTTAATCACCTCTGAACCTTCTTTTAATTCAAATAAATATGCATTGGGATTTTCAGAGGCAACAAAATCACTTGGCGATACAGTGATATTTGTTTGAGCATACACTGGTGTAATAGTTGATACTATTACTGTTAGTAAACATAAATGAACTTTCATAAGTTGTCCTTGCTTGGTTAATTTCTAATAATAAATATTAGAAATTAACGCTTGTATTACTTTAATATTACCCAAGCAAAGCAATAACCCTGCTCCCGTTAGTAGCGGTAGGGCGTAATTAACGGATAAGACTCCGTTAAGTCTGAGCACTAATTGTTAAAGAGCAAAATTCTATTTACTCGCCTTGCGAGCGATACAATCACCTATTCGATTTAAAGAAGAATATCGTCTGATGTGATCCATCATTCGAAATTTCGCTTCTTTGCGAAGACTGCGGCCTGAACGAAACGCCGAAGTTTGAAAATCTTCGGCATCTTTACCAGTCAAAACCAGAGTCACAGTGATTGATAAATCATCGTTTTCAGTTTTGTTTTCACTCATTTTTTTTGTTTCGTTTTGAACTAAAATGATTTGTAACTGGCGTCAGTTTATTCGGTACTAGCCATCGGTGTTACTACCATTATTTAATAGGCATCAAGTGGAATATTGCTTCACCAATGGCTGTATTTGTTCGTGATATGTAAATCGATCGCAAATCGGATGAAGATGCACAATCGTATTTCGTGCGGATTGCATCCATTTGTTTTCTAATGGCAGGCTCTGAAACGCCCGACATATTCGCTATTTGCTGAATTGCTGTACCATTTGAAAAATGCATTAGTACAAAATATTGCTTTTCTGTTAACTCAGGGAACAAATAGCCAAAGCCACCTTTTGGATTTTGATTCACAAGCATATAACCACCGACTGCTAAAAATTACCTTCAAACTATAGCAAACTTGCTACATAAAAAACAATAATGATATATATAGCAATCGTTTAACATCGTGATGTAAGACAAGTAATTGACTGCAAAGAAATGAAACAAAACGAATCAATAAGAACCGTTTTTTTTGCCATTTTTGATTTGATAAAGCTTGATGTTTTAGCCGGAAGGTCATAAAATTAAGGCAATCCAAGTGATTAAAGTGCATTACCTAGAGCACTTGCTACATAGGTTTTCTATGTAGTGTATTTACACTCGGACTAGAATGTGTCGGCCTCTCAACCCGACTAATAGCATTCGCAAAAAGGCCAACCTATCTCTTGTGGGGTTGGCCTTTTTGTTTTCTGATGATCCTAAAACTAGCAAGTTGATCTTTATAAACTTTTGCTATAAATTGATCCCAACGGTTCGGAGTGAGACCCGACCCCCCCATAAACACAAGAGAAACTAAAATGAAACCTATTCCTATATTTTTTGGCATTATTCCACCTCGAAAGACTGATCATCATCTTTTGACGAGTAGGAAGGTGCCTTGTGAATCATTCTGATCTCGTTCTACTAGAACACCATCAACAGATCGCGCCAAAGGTTTGGCAATCACCATTACCTAAACCTCTGAAATCGCTATTGTCTGTAATATCTACGTTCTACAACGTACAGAGACAATCTGCTGAACCTAGCAGAAAAAAGATTGCTGCAATGTTAGGTGTCTCAGTGAACCATGTGAGCTATCTTGTCGCGTGGGCTGTAAGGTTAGGCGTTTTAGAATCAAAACCTCAATTCGAACGCGTTTCTGATTCTGAAGATGCTCATCACCGTCAAACAACCAACAAATACAGTCTCAATCTAACATTCTTCGGCTTGTACTATAACAAAGCAAAGGTCGCAACGAAGAAACGACTACGCTCACTTGGTTACAGCACCAAAGAGAGCAAGAACACTTTCAAAAAGCCGCAACACGTAGATCAAAAGCGTGTCATCGAGCAAGCTAATGAAACTGAAGAACAGAGACAACAGCAAATAAAAGAATCGGTGGCCACAGCAACAGGTACAGGCTTTAATGTGTTTAAGCACATGAAATCTAGTCTATTTGGTAAGAAACCAGACAAATAACCCTCCTCCTTTTTATCCCAATGGCGTTAGCTCG
This sequence comes from Vibrio sp. V19_P1S1T109, assembly GCF_002241375.1. Lineage (NCBI taxonomy): Bacteria > Pseudomonadati > Pseudomonadota > Gammaproteobacteria > Vibrionales > Vibrionaceae > Vibrio > Vibrio sp. V19_P1S1T109. Next base: position 31,459 of record NZ_NDIM01000201.1, read on the forward strand.
CCAGGATTTCTCACATCTGAAGAAAATAATCGTTCATAAAACAGACATTCGATTGTTTTCTAATGAAGAAATTCCCCCCGAAAATGGTTTATCAACAAGCTTACACACAGAATTGTGAATAACTCAGCCCCCCCCTACGATTTATCCTAATCCCTCCCCTTACGATCTATATGTAACCTTTAACATAAGTAGATCTAAACATAAGAAAAGATCACCTTTCATTAATCCATTTAGGTTATGTCGCTTTAAGGTATACGTTAACGCTCACTATGGAAAAGTCAGGCACAGCAAGCTGAACCCAACTTTCCCACAGCCGCTGAAAAACTGACGTGCTAGCTATGAAAATGTGCTCCGCACTCAATAAATTTTTTTTGTTTTTTTTTAAGACATTAATCTATTTTCTTGGAAAATTAATGATTTAGTGTTTGAGTTATCTATTTTGAATTGCTATTTTATTTAATAATTAAATTAACAAAATCGCTATAAATTTAAGCAATTGAGGTTGTATGAGTATTAGTCTGGAAGAGTACATAGCGACTCGTTATGGAAGTCATCACGGCGCACAGAAGGACTTTTTAGGAGACAATCCGCACATGGTTAATTCTGAGGTCAGTCGGTGGTGCTCTGCAAATTGGCGTGTCGATCTTACAACTGGAAGTTTATTCAAAGAGTCAAACAAAAAAGTTAACCTTATAGAGCCCAATTTTGATCAAGCCGCTGCAATTAAGCCGGATTACAGCAACAAGGTTTATTATCCGAGCCAACAAGCTTCCCAAAATAAACAAGGCGGTCTGTATGTTAAGGGTATCGCAAATAATGGCTTTCTGACGATTGAAACAGAGTCTGCAAACAATGTGCTTTCGCCTGTGTTCTTCATTGCCTCAGTTTGGAATGATTTGGGTGAAGAACTCTCAGCAACAGAGTTTGAGACCCAAAGAAAACGTTAATCGTTCACATCTTCGCTATTTGGCTAAACAGCCAGAACCCCAAACCCCATTCAAACACTACATTTAGTTATCACTCAGCTGACCTAAACTACTATATATTGTGTTTTTGCCTCGTTGGTTTTTCTGGCCACGCAAACAAGGATTTAGGTAAATCGCTAAGATTTACCTTTTTCCAAAATTCCCCCTCTCGCAAAAGAATTTTATGCCTGACAGCGTTCAATCGCTAAAATGCTCCTATTGTTTATTTCAGCGCATAGTAACTATGAATTTACCCTACCCACTTCAAAGTGCTGTAAACCCGCTTCAGCGGCTTTCTGGTGAGCTTTCTAGCGGTATTGACTGGCACTATCACATCGCGTTTAGAAAAGAGGTGTATGCACAACACCCAGATATTGTATTACCACGTTATTTACTTGCTCCTGAGATCAGGCAGTTGGCCAAGCTTCCAATTCATGCTCAACATAAAATGTTGCTACTGTTACTGTTTAATACCGGAGCCCGAATAAATGAATTGCTCGATCTTACCCCTGAGCGAGTTAAGACATTCCATCAATCCGGTAATCGATTTACCACCATCACATTGAGAACGTTAAAACAGCAACGGCGCGAAGGCAGCGGTAAAGCACCAAAAGATGCTTTTCGTGTTGTCGTACTCTACGACAAGGCATTTGCTGATGAGTTGAATAGTTACATTGTCACATTCTGCCGAAATAAAAAGCACCCTATCTTTCGCTCTGAGATCAAGCAAAATCGTCACACTAGAAGTCGGTCTATTACAGATCAAACGGCGAGGAACTGGCTAGCTATCATCGACCAAGAGGCTAAAAAAGCCGGTATCAACTTACTTATCCCTCTAACACCAAAAGTGTTGAGACATTCGTGTGCTATTCACCTCTTGCTGCATGGGTTCCCATTGCAGCGCATCCAGAAGCAACTTGGCCATTGCCATTTGAAGAACACGAGTATCTATACAGATCTCTTGTTGCTCGATACAGACCTTTCAATAAACATTAAATTCTAGATTTCTATAACTATAGGATTATTGAATCATAGATAAATATAGATATAAATTGCTATAACTATAAAACTATATAGTTTTATAGTTATAGGGTATTGTCTTGCTCTTGGTTTGAGTGTAGTCTATAGCTATATAGTTTTATAGTTATATGCTTTTTTGGGGTTTCTTATGAAAGAGTCAGATTTAACAATGGTTGTGGCTTGGTTTAATGAACGGGGAATGCTTCCTTCTGATGTAAATTATTCAACGGTTAAAGAGGCAATGTTGGCTGTTGGATTGGATTGTTGCTGCGCACTAAGTGAAGATGATTTGACGGATGTTAAGCTTGAAATTCAGCGTGTGAAGGTGGATTTATGCTTCTAAGTAATCAAGATAAGCTGACAAAGATCCGTAATCGTATAAAGCAAATTGACGGTTTTTCCTATGAAAATGAAGAGGAGCTGAAGCTGCTCTATCGTGATGAAGCGGAACTTCTTCGGCCTAAATCACCAAGGGATATTCCTGTTTACGATTATGTGGACTATGTTCCCACCTCTTCATTTGAAATTGGCCACTATATTGAGTGGCGCGGCATAGTTGGCCGTGTTGAGCAGATCGGAATAATCAGAGATGAATTTATATCCATCATGCCTATTTACAGCTTAAAGTGTAGCTATGTGGGTGGTGATTTTGATTTGTACAACAAGCTAACTTCTGCTTCAATGACTCAAAATGGATTCAAAGATTATCTGTTTGAAGTTCATGGGAGTAATTTGTTTTTTTGGAATCGCTGTTTTATTAAAAGCTTATAAATAATAGTAACTTAACTGTTATTCATTTAAATGGTTTATGTATATCTATAGGGTTATATTTATCTAAACTTATAGCTCTATAGGCTTTTATAATTAAATTGTTCTATACCTATATAGGTATAGGGATATAGGTGATTTATGTTAGCTTCGAAAGTGCTCCAAAACCTCTACATTTTAACGGGGGTTGTTGGCCTTGTGACACATGCATTAGGTCGATACTTTGATCACCATTACATGCTCGCAGCTTCAACTGTGATGCTTTGTGCTGCTCTCTTTGTCGTTTGCTACAAGTTGAAGCTACACAAGTTTAAAATGCGTAAAATCATAATTATCTCAGTGGTGTCTGGTGCGTATATCTTTCTCAACGTTTCGCAACTGACACTGCCTTACGTGATGTTTACTTTTGCGTTGGCGTTCGGACTGCTTGCGCTGACACATCTTAAAAACACCAGTACAAAACAGAAGGACTTATAATGTCACAGCACACATTCGAACATGGCCACTATTCAGTGCTATGTGGATTTGATAGACCAATGCAGGGTTTTTTTCTAGTCATAGAAGATGATCGGAACGATGAAGATGTTGCATACTCCAATCTCTATGAAAAGGTTTCGCACCCAACATCATTTGATCCATTTGTTGCAGTTCTGCACCGATTCGGTATTCCAATTCCTGACGGTTTATTGGTGGCACTCGATGAAGATCAGAAAGCCAATAGAGGCAACTCAATAAAAAGTTGGTAAATGATATTACTATATAGCTATATATTTATAGTGTTTTATAGCTATATGTTAATTTCATTTGAGTAAGTTACGATGGTTGAATCAATCAATGAAAATCTAACGGTTAACGTTGAATGCCCTTTTTGCCAAAGGATATTAAAAAACCGCGGATTGAAAATCAGTAGCAAAGCAGAGCTGATCGGGCGTTTCGAGATTCACTGTATCTACTGCAATGCGTTCTTTGATGTGTACTTTGATACGCCGGAGGACTCTTTGACTCAAGAGTGACAACGTGATATAAAATCCGCGAGTATTCACATACTCAGGCTTTGCCAGTTTAACTGGCAAATGCCAGTTAAATTAGTAATTTGAAATATTTTGCTAACTTAACGAAAGGAGTAGCGTCATGGCTGCTAACAACAATCTTTATCTACAAGAAATTTTGGTTGAATTTGAAGGGCAATCTTATTCTTTGAATAGAATTGTTCTTGTTAGTTCTGATTCAGACATTAGACGTAAAACGGGCTTTGTTGGTAATGTTCCAATGAAAATCCAACGGGCGGTTAATACTTCGCTTCCATCTTTATATGATGATGGAATAGTTTTAGATTCATCTGTTGGACTTTTAAAAGTCGTTAAAACGTTAAATGTTCAAATCTAACCAATAATTTTTTATAGCACCCTTTAGGTGTTGCCAGTTTTTAACTGGCAACCGCCAGTTAAAATTTCAGTTTATGTTATTTGGAGTTTTATCATGGTTGCTAACAAAAAACCTTCATTTGATTTCTACCAAGAAATTACCAATCAAATCATTGAAGCACTCGAAGCGGGTGTAAAACCTTGGGTATGCCCTTGGGATCGCACCGTTGTTAATGGTCTTCCATCTAACGCTACAACAGGTAATTTCTACAACGGCTTGAATATCATGCTGCTGTGGATGAGTGCTACAAAGCAAGGCTTTACGTCTTCATCTTGGGTTACAGCAAAACAAGCAAGTGATCTAGGCGGTTGGGTTCGTAAAGGCGAGAAAGGTACTCGCATTTTCTTTTATAAGATGGTGCAAAAAACTGGTAGCGAAGATGAAAATGAAATGTACCCAATGCTTAAAACATTTTATGTTTTCAATACAGAACAGATTGAAAACGTTCAGTTTGAGGTTGCTTCTGAAGAAGTAACTAAAACAGATGTTGAGCGCTTAGAGCACGTAGAAAACTTTATAAGCCGTACTGGTGCTGCAATTACATACAAAGGTCAGCGGGCGTATTTCAGCCCATCTACCGATGAAATTGTTATACCGGAACTGAACCGCTTCAACGAAACAAGTGATCTCTACGCAACTGTGCTGCATGAAATCACTCACTGGACGGGGCATAAATCACGATTAAATCGTGATTTAAAAGGTAAGTTTGGCAGTAAAGACTACGCTTTCGAAGAGCTTGTTGCTGAGTTGGGTTGTTCATTCTTAATGGCGGGATTGGGGATTGTCGGTGAAGTTCAACACGAATCTTATATCGCTAGTTGGTTGAAGGCTTTGAAAGATGATAAACGTTACATTTTCAAAGCTGCATCACTGGCCAGTAAGTCGCATCAGTTCTTGATGGAGTTAGTATCAGAAGATGCTAAATCTAAAAATGTTGCGTAACAATAACCTTTCTATACATCAAATTGCCCTGTGAATTTCACAGGGTTTTTTTTGCTTATCAATATTGACTATATAAATATATAGTTTTATAGTTATATAACTATTTTGTTATAGGGTTGAGAGCATGAAAATTATACACGTATGGAATCCGAAAGGTGGTCAAGGTAAGTCAATGTGTACTATTAACTTGGCAGCAGCAACAATCGAGCTTGGTAAGAAAGTTTTAGTGATTTGCCAAGACCCCCAAGGCACAACTTCTCTCTATGCCAAATACGGCTCGCTTCCATTCGAAGTCGTTTCAACGATTCCAACGGAACGACCAAACGTTGATGTGATTTTCTTTGATCATCAGGCCTCCGATTGGGAAGTACCCAAAGGTGAGCTATTAGTTATGCCACTCAAACCTGCGCGTGACCAATACGCGACCTATAAAGACGCAAGTTTACGAGCAGAGAAGCAGGGTAAACGAATCATTACCATTGTTACTGACGGTAATCAGCACAGACAATCGGAAGTCGATATAACAGAGGCTTTGAAAAAGTGTGGAGCGTTCGTAATTCCGTCCTCTGGCGTGTTTAGTCGCGCATCAGACGATTATGTTTCTATCTTTGATTCTAAGCTCAATCGAGCGTATAAGGTTGCGGATCGCAGAAGAGAATTTTTACAGATAATGACACATATTCTATTAGAGAATGCTAAGGCTAAGTAAGGGGGATGTATGGCAGATTGGTTAGAAGAAGAGAATCAGCGAGCTCAAGCGAATGTTGAAACGGGACAAACTGAAAATTCTGAAGCCCCTAGAATGGTTTTGGTTAAGAGTAAGCGAGTAAAAAAACCACAGCGGAAAACCAGAGGGATTTATGTCCAAGACAAGATCTGGAAAAAATATGATCTAACGGTCTACAAAATGAAAGGCGTTAAATCAGCCCCTGATCTTGCTGAAGAAGCTCTACAATATATCATTGATAAATATGGTAGTGGCAAGAATGGTTGATATTAAACGTGTTCGTTCAAGTACCGTGTACGACTCTCGTTCTGAGAGTCCATTTTATAGTGTGGTTTACAGTAGCGTTACAGAGTATATCAGTGATTTGTTGGATTTATCGAAAGGGGAGAGCTGCCCTCGCTACCGATCCGCTTTGGCCAACATCGAGCGTCACGAAAATTGTGGGGGTACAACGATTAACTTTCAGTTATCGTTGGGCGAAAAAAAAGCTAACCACTAATGGTTAGCTTTATACTCGTAATCGAGTGGTTGCCGTCAATGAATCTATCTCTTACTGAATAACCTGTCAATGAAAAAGCCCTCGATTGGAGGGCTTAATTTATTGGTACTAATGTTTATTTAGAGAACGTATAAGCACATTGAAAAATGGCTTGTTCCATGTTGAGTGTACTCATTCACTCACCTCGTCATTCAATAACTCACTGATTTTGTGAAATTCTGGATGTTGCTCTGCAAAATCCATCAACTTTTTCTCAAGTAATGCAATTCGATCCATTTCTTGAGCATCGTTTTGTCTCCAAGCAGCAAAAGCATAGTAACTAAGAGTAACGAGGGTGATGTAAATTCCCGTTGCTTCACTAGATAGCTTCAAGCTCACTTGGTGATTTTTACTAGTAACAGTTAAGATCTCTGGACAATCAACAGGGTAAAGATACTTCCCCCCGTTATCTAACTCGATGTATTGCCAAAAAGCACCGTAAAAATCAACACAATGCACCTTACAGAAATGAAAGATTGCATCCTGAAACCAGAAGTATTGCTCTGTTATTGAAAGAAAGAAGTTTGTACGTTCTTCGGTAGGTACGATTGATGAAGTAATCATTATGATCACCTTATATGAAGGATTGATTTGTTTGTTATCAATCATCATCTTGGGGCAACCCCTCGACAATGAGAGGTAACAACCCAAGACTTAACAGCCTAAGCTATTGCGTCATATAACTAACTAATTAACATTCATTTTCTAAATAATCTGACCCGAATCTAAAACCTTGTTGAAAGGATCGATATACAGACATATCAAGGGCTTTGATATTGTCTATTACTTCTCCAAGCCAACCATTTTTAGAAGAAAAGCCTGATATAGCTAATGAAAAGCCTAGATCCAATGCCTCAATATCTAATTCAAGATCTTGTGTTGGCAGATTGAATTTTACTTTCGCAGCTTCAATCATTAATTGGAGTTCTAAGTCACAGAATCTAGTTAGCAAAGTAACCATTTTGACCACCTTTAAGGCTTTGTGGATTGACAGGTCTCATCAATCATAATCTTGGGTGGCAACCACTCGATTATGAGAGTTGACGACCCAAGACTACAACGCTCGATGCGTTGTTTTTCAATCATATACTGTCTTGTTCAAAGAAACAATTTAGTGCACTCATTTGTGCAGTTCTGCACAAATAGGGCTCAATGCCGCCCTACAGCTTTGCTTACCCGCTAGACCCTCAATCCCTAAAAACATAGTTTTCAGGCATCGAGCGCCTTGGGTTAAATTTAAAACAGATTTTAGATTGTTCTGATTAAAGTGTACCTAGTGCGAATAATACAGTAGAAAATAATCACCGGTTCGAGTGGCCAAGACCTGTTTTGTGATCTGAAATGAAAGACGGGCAGAATAATTGACTCTTAGACTTTTGCACAAATGCACATGAGTTCTCTAGACCCCTAGGGATTATCTAGAGAGCGATTGTGTAGTTGTGTAAAAGTCGGGTTGGACGCTTTCCCTCATTTGTTCATGGCTGCTTTTACGCGCTTGACGGTTGAACGTCCTTTACCTGTAAATTCTGCTGTTTGGTTGATAGAGCGGCCACGCTCTAAACTGGTTACGATATCTGAGTGCTTTAACAGAAAGTCGTCAGTGCCGACCGTCGTTCCTTTAGGCCGACCAAACTTACCGCTTTCGCGTTGGGTTAGCTCGATGCCACGTTTAGAGGCTGCGAGGCGTTTTTCTTCATACTTCCAACGGCCTGTAACAACGAATCGCTCCGCTTTGTTGAAGGGTTCTAGATTGTTGGTCAGCTTGGTAAATTCCGCTTTCAATCGCTTCAATGATTTGTCATCAAGTACCAGGTATTCTGTGTGTGACCCAATGTTAACTAACTGATTGTTGTAACGATGAAAAACATACTTTTCAACGTGACCACAATTCGCAACTTTGCGCAAAACAGTGCTTTTTATTACGGCCTTACCAGTGGCTTTTTCTAAATCGAGTACCGTTTCTTTCAAGCGTTCCTCTGGCTCTCTCGATGTTCTCCCAACCTTGTGAATAACGCTGTTATCCTCTAGTTGGTACTCAAACAGATACAGTGATGCTTTAAGAATTGCTTGCTGGCGGTGCGCCTCAATTTCGAGCCAAGCTCGATGTTGTGTCCCTTGTTCTATTGCTTCGCGCAACGTGTGGACACGCATTTGTAAGGTATTACGCATCCACTGGCTAAACCCTAGTAGGGGTAAGCTGCCAAGGATGGTTCTAGCGGTATCGGTAAAGATAAGGTTATCTGTCCAGTCGTCACGGCTAAACAGTTCTTGTTGGGCTGTACGTGTAAAGCTATGTAATCCAGACTTCCAATGTTGAAACACGTTTGGCGACTTGCTATCCGCTTGATAGCCGTCCTTTAAAGCGTCGATGATCTCTAATGGATAGTTGAGGTGAAAGTGATGCCATGCGGGGATCTGCGGGATCTCATTCATAGACTCGTTACAAGTCTCGCCGTCATGTCTAAAGTGAGCCGCTTTCGTTTTACCTTTCACCGCGATTAATGAACACTGGCAGAAAGGGCAAGCTAAATCACCCTTGCCTGACTTCTGCGAGTTAATGTGATGAAAGTTGCCTTGTGTATCTTTGCCAAGGCTTAAATATACAGACATATATCACCATACTTTTTTGAACCTAGTTTGATTGTAGTTTATATGGGTTCAATTAAGTGTGCAAATTTTAGCCTTATTTCTAGCAGTCGCGTTTTCCCCAAACCTAATAACACCAGTCAGATACAGTGAGTATGTTAGCAATCGCAGATATGGCATTTTAGTTTGATATATAATGCAACTGTTATATAATCCAAGTGTTATTAACTAAGGGTTTAATATGCGAATTTCTATTGTCCAAATGGTCAATGATTACTATGGCGGTAATCGAGAGGTAGCAGCGAAAGCGGCAGGAATTAAAACCGTTCAGCAGCTAAACAACTTAGTATCTAAAGGTTACGAGGTGGCTAGGCTTGATAATGGTGATTGGGTGATGCTTACAAGCAAAACGAAAATATTTAAAAAGCCTTAAATAACACTTGTGTTATATAACCCAAGTGTTATAGTTGTCTCAAGTTAAGCAAACAACGAGATAGTAGTGATGAAATCAGACAGTGTTACTCGCGTTCTTCAACTCATGGACTCATGCGAAGATGGTCAAGAACGTTATGCAGAGTTTGTGGCTCTAGTGGCTAGTGAAAATAACGTTTCGGTTAAACAACTAGAAACAGAGCTTAATCAGTACATTTAAGGGGCAAAAAAATGACGGAATCACAACCAATTCACAAAATTTTCGCGCAGAAAATTCTAAACAAAAAAGACTTTTTGGCTTCCAATCCGACTTACGTTGGAACTGTAGCCGATATCCGTTTTTATGAGTGTCCAGTGCGTGGGGATGAAAGCCCTTTGATCGCAATTAAAGGCGAGCATTGCGTTTTAACATCTGATTTTGATATGCCTTGCGCTGATGAAATGTTTTAGAGGGGGAATTGTATATGTCTATTAAAAATGGTCAAAAAGTACAGGTTTGCATTGATGGCGAACCAACTAAGAACGCGGAAGTTTTAGAGCGTATCGAGCGTGACTATGGTGTGGTTTATGAGGTTCAACTAGAGGGGGGTAACGAAACAATGATCGTTAACGAATCACAGCTACTATCTGACCTTAAAGCCGTGTTTGTTAAGTCTGATATTTCACAATTGAAAGACGTCCCTATTGGTGAATCAATTGCCGCAAACACATCGTTTAACGTCATGCTAAAGCAAGACAGTGAAGCGTAGAGGGAAAGTATGGGCGACTTTTACGAAAGTGAAAACGAATCAAGCTTGTCAGAGCTACCGCCTAGCGGCTTTACATTTACAAATTCTGAACTGCACAAGGCGGCTAAAGTCATCATCGGTAAAGCTAGAGAATTTTTTGGTTCTACGCCAGTGAGTGCTCATTTATGGGCTTACAGACGTAGTGAGGATGAATACTTATCTTGTGACTTCTTTGTACCAGACAATCTCAAGTTAACAATGCCAATTACCATATCTATCGCAGATGAAGCAGATTTTGAAGTTTGGGACGAACCGATTGTAGTTGATATGACAGAAGCTATTCATTTGTCTGGTCTGCTAATTTCTGCGTTGAATACTCATGTTTTTGTCGGGCGGCATGACAATGAGATTAATGAGTCACTATTGGCTGCTCCTCTCAAAGAGGGTGAAACCAATGGAAGTATTGATTTAGCTTAACTAGGAAAAAACGTGAATATACATAATTTTACAGGTTTTAAGTTTGAGCTTATTCCTAACTGCGCAGAGTCACCAATGATCTTGAAGATTGATGGAACGGCGTGTCTTAGCATTGAATTACCATCGACAGGAGAGTTTCATATTTTTCCTGCTGATGACGTTTCCGATTACCACGTAGTAATGTTCAAAATGAATGGTTCGAAAAACAACCCGCCAGAAGTTAGTTTTCACGTGCTCGCGTCAGAGCTGGAAACATTCAAGAAGACTAGCGTTCTGCCAGTAATCAGTTAAGGAGGGGAAATTACATTGAGCAGAGAAGCATTTGAAGCGGCAATTGATGTTCTCACTGGACAAACAAAGACTAAGCAGCCAAAGCGCCTCTGTGAACTTTGTGAGGGTGAAAAGGCAGTAGGTAAATACTATGTCCATCCTGATGAAAGTGAAAATCATGGATGGTGGCTAGTCTGTTCTTATTGCGCGGATATGGTACATAATGTCGGTGCTAACGTGGAATATTACAAATACTCGCAGGAGTATAAGAATGCTCACACACACGAACGAGACATACTCCCTGAACACGTTAAAACTTGTGATCATGAATTTGAAAAGTGGTCAAACGTTGGTGAGTTTGACAAGTACAAAGAGCAAGTCTTTGACTGGATGCGCTGCACTCATTGTCAGGTGTACGGTAAACGTTTCGGGCTTGGTCAGCATGGCGTCACTGATTTGATGATGGAAATCGACTTAAGTTGCAGTCGTTAAAAGATTTTATAGGGGTAAATATGACCAAGTATGTGACAGTGGTGTATGCCATTGAGAATGAAGAAGCGTTCAAGCCAATTATGCAAGACATTCAAAAGCAAATGTCTGAGTTCGATGTAAACAATCGTCCGGCGGTTGGTATCTGTGCTGCATCTTCAAGCAATGAAATTCAGCGTCTGGAAATGATAGAAGATGCTCTTAACGGTAGTGATGCAGAAATGGCGCAAGACGCCGCGCAATCCATTTTATCTATGGCTCATTTGCCAGAGCTGAATCAAGAAGAAGTTTTATTGGCTTAACGGGGAAATTATGCATTGTTTGCACCCGAATAAAGAAAGCCCGACATGTTGGAGATTGCAGCATAAGTCGTTAGGAGTGCAAGAATATTTTAGCTTTTCAAAATACGGCACTAAAGAAGCTGCTCTACTCGCACTTATCAAGCGTGAAGAAGAGTTATCTAAACGCTTAAAGGCCAAGAGGCTTCGCTCTGAGATTCCCTACAACATGATCTTTGATAAAGATGAAAATCTAAAGGGTACTAGCTTTACTTGTCATCCAGTACGAGGCCAGTTAGTAAAAATGCAAGTTACTGTGAATGGAAAGCAAAAGTCTACTTCGAGAAGAGTAAATAACAACGATCTTATTGATGTGTTCTTGGGACTGGCAAATTGGCGAATGGCTAAGTTAGGTATAGTGCCTTGCCGAGTAATAAAGGCGCAGCTTAGAAGTAGCTTCAAACTCTTTGAGCGAAAGCTACACCACAACAAAATTTATTCAGATAAATAGGGAATCTGTATGCGTACATTTACAGATATTAGCTCAAGAACAAATTGGCGTGTTATAGAGGCAGACGGCCACACAGAAAACGTTACGCGAGAAGGTGCTGCTCACTATCTTCGTGTAGGACGTAAGTTAGGACGCAAATGGCAGCGAACTAACAATGGTTGGATTCTTTTGTAAAAAAGGGGGGAATTTCGCCCTCTTACAAAACCACAATATCTAGTATGCGGTCGCTGATACCGGTACACAACATATAGGAAATAATGAAATGCAAGATGTACAGTTTGACCATATCCAAGTGAACTTAAATCCTCGACCAAATGAGATACACCCACTTGATGAAAAATTTAGAAAACCATTAGCATATTTTGGTCGAATGGCTCAAGAGAAAAAATTCGCTGCAAGCCTGATCGTTAATCTCTATAACAATAATATTGTAGGTGCAGATATGAATAAGCTATCAGCTTATTTGCGTGGTGAAACCTGCAATACCTTGCGTGATGGAATGTATGCACTAATTGAAATCTGTGGACTTATTGAGTCTCATGAAATTTATGGAAGTGAGTTTGTCGAGGGACTTATTGAAGAATGGGACTTTCGTAATAAACGTTCTGACTCGTAGATGGAGTGAAACCGTGACTAATCAAAAGAAAGATTCCAATAGAACACCTGCAAAGATTGGTAAGGTTCTTTTGTCAAAGGACGGCGAAGAGTTTTTTACTATTGATGGTGTTCATTGTGTTGCTGACACAGTAGATCCATTTGCAGAGGATTACCCAGATTCGTCTACTTCTTATGCTTGTTTTGTTGCTGATAAAGCAATCCTGAACATGTGCCGCAATACATCAAAAACCGACAAATCAAAACAGTGAGGAAAAAATTTGTGTTTCCTGAAGAATGCTTTGTATGGAACAGTATAGCCCTAGACCTTTCCATTCACACCGAGGTGTTTGCTTCTTGTGACGGGAACCCTTTTGATGAAGAAGATAAACGCACAAATTGGCGTGTTTGTGCGTGGGAAGAAAGCATTAATGGTGAGCACGCAGGTGCAGTTGTCTTGCATAATTGCCAAGACGGTGAGGAAGCTAGGGCAATAGCTCACAAAGCTAGAGCATTGATACAGAATCTACCGTTTGGAGGTTAACGCTTATTGTTATAAGTATTTAAGTGACGGGGAAGCCTGTGAACAGGTGGTGTACGGGGTAAGAGGCTTAGCGTATGTTTTCGTTTAATTGGGCTTCATACCTCTAAAATAAAAATTAAATACTAGGGAGTTATTATGAATTGTGGTTTTTGTGGGACGCAGGTTAATAATGGATTTACAGTATGTTCAGCCTGTGGAGCTAACTATAGAGTTGACTTGTCGGAAATGTTGGGGGGAGTTATTAGCATAGTTATAGGTTTATTTTCCATTAAAACTATGTTCATAGGAGGTCTGATCTTTATTGGTGTAGGAGTATTTTTAATTAAAGACGGCTCAACAGGAAAATGGTATAGGAAAAATGCTTAATTTAAAACAATGCTAGAAAATAAAAAGCTCACCCCAGAAGAAGTGAGCTTTTTTTACTTGAAAAATGGGGGGTAAAGCGTATGACCATCCGAAAAACTTATAGATAACACGTGACACTTATCTAATTTGTTTTTTAAGTAATAATCAATGCTCTTCTTTTTAAATCCACAGTATATATGTTT